>CAVOGI010000005.1:0-60097 GCA_963695205.1 uncultured Actinomycetota bacterium
AGATGTTACGCGTCCACTGTGTAGTTCCCGAGATACGGTCGGGAACCCCCCAAACACCCCCAGCGCGTGGGTTTTGGGAAGAGAACTACCCGAAAGAATATCTCCATAGAGTTTCGGCTGTCATAGCGAAGGGGAAACGCCCGGCTCCATTCCGAACCCGGAAGCTAAGCCCTTCAGCGCCGATGGTACTGCACTGGTTACGGTGTGGGAGAGTAGGACGCAGCCGGACATACTTTCAAAAGGGCCTTCCCACACGGGAAGGCCCTTTTGGCATGCCCTGGCAATGGTCGAGGATGACCACACAGGACGGTCCACCATTTCCAGGTGTTGACCATCTCCTGACCCGGTGTCCCTTTTGTGTGCCGTGGAGCTGACCTAGTGTGGAGGGCCCAGCGGCCTCGATGGTGCGGCGGCTGGCCCCATCTATCTGCCGGTCCAGGGCCGGCCCGCCGCCCCGGAGGCCTCCATGTCGTCATCGCGTCCCGTTGCCGGACCTGAGCTCCCGATCAGTGTTGACGAGGCAGGTCGTTCCCGCCGTCAGGTGCTGGGCATGGCCGTGCTCGGTGGTGCCGGAGCCGCTGCGGCCCTGTTGGGGGCGCCGGGTGCCGCGCAGGCAGCTCCCGAGGCGGGGGCGCATGAGAAGGGCAAGCCCGGGAAGGGGCACGGCACGGCATACCGGCTGACCGTGCTGGGCACGACCGACACCCACGGCAACGTCCTCAACTGGGACTACTTCAAGGATGCGGTCTACGACGACTCGGCTCACAACGACATCGGCCTGGCGAAGATCGCCACGCTGGTGAAGCTGATGCGTGAGGAGCGAGGGGCCGACAACACTTTGGTCCTCGATGCCGGCGACACGATCCAGGGGACCCCGCTGGCTTACTACTACGCCAAGATCGACCCCATCACCGGTGGCTCGGTGCACCCGATGGCCAAGGCGATGAACGCCATCGGCTACGACGCCGCAGCCCTGGGCAACCACGAGTTCAACTACGGCATCGAGACGCTGCGGACCTTCGCCGCGCAGTGCAGGTTCCCCCTGTTGTCGGCCAACACCGTCGACTGGGTGACTGGTGCGCCGGCTTTCGCGCCGCACGTCATCAAGTCCTACAAGGTGCCCGGGGTGGCCAAGCCCCTGAAGGTGGGTGTCCTCGGCCTCGTCACCCCGGGGGTGGCGATCTGGGACAAGGCGAACGTCGAAGGCGTGCTCAAGTTCCCCGGCATCGTCGAGCAGGCCAAGGTCTGGGTCCCCAAGCTCAAGAAGGCCGGGTGTGACCTGGTGATCGTGTCCTGCCACTCCGGTGCCAAGCCCGGGTCGTCCTACGGTGACGCCCTGCCGTTCCCGGAGAACGCGTCGCGCCAGCTGGCGGAGCAGGTCGCCGGCGTCGACGCGGTGCTCGTGGGGCACGCGCACGTGGAGATCCAAGAGGAGCTGGTGGACAGCTCGGTCACACCGGGCAAGAAGGTCCTCATCACCGAGCCGTCCAAGTGGGGCATGCGCCTGTCGGTGATGGATCTGGACGTGGTGCACGACGGGAAGCGCTGGGAGCTGACGTCCGCGCACGCCCACCTGCTCAATGCCAACACTGCCCCGGAGGACTCCGCCGTGGCCGCGCTCGTGCGTGAGGACCACGCGGTGGTGCGGACCTACGTCAACTCGGTCATCGGCACCTGCAAGGGGGCGATGTCAGCGGCCACCGCACGGTTCGAGGACACCTCAGCCATCGACTTCATCAACCACGTCCAGGCCGACGCCGTGAAGAAGGCACTGGCTGGGACGCCGGACGAGAGCCTGCCGGTCCTGTCCATCGCCGCGCCGTTCAACCGTGATGCAGCCATCCCGGCCGGCAACGTCACGGTGCGCGACGTCGCGGGCCTCTACATCTACGACAACACGCTCCTGGGCATCCGGTTCACCGGTGCCCAGGTGAAGGCCTACCTCGAGTACTCCGCGATCTACTTCGAGACCAAGACGTCAACCGGCCCGTTCGCCCCGGACGACGTGACGAATGCGGTCAACCCCGGCACCGGTCTGGAGACCCCCGACTACAACTACGACATCATGAACGGCCTCGACGCGTCCCTCGCCTACGACATCGACATCGCCAAGCCGGTCGGCCAGCGCATCACGAACCTCACCTACGCCGGCGCACCGATCGACCCGGCGAAGCAGTTCGTCATCGCGATCAACAACTACCGCCAGTCCGGTGGCGGCAACTTCCCCGGGGTGACGACGGCCCCGGTGCTCTACAACGCCCAGGTGGAGATCCGCCAGCTCCTCATCGACTGGACGACGGCCCAGGGAGTCATCGACCCTGCGACGTTCACGACCTACGACTGGAAGCTCGTCAGCAACGGACAACCAGTGGTCGTCCAGGGTGCCGCGGAGGGTGGTCGGCACTAGCGGCGCGACCGCCCTCAGTCCTGGCGACTCCCAGGGATCCCGACGGTGACCACACCGTCGACGACGAGCACGGGGAAGGTCCTAAGTCGGTGCTCAGCGTGCCCGACCGGGTCGAGGCACCCACCTGTCCGCAGGTCGTAGACCTGCCGGTACATGGGGGAGGCGATCGTGGGGACGTCTCCGCGGCGACCGACGGCGCAACGGGAGACGACGTTCGCACCACTGCACGGGTCGACCTGCTGCACGGCGAAGACCCGGTCGTCCTCGAGGCGGAACAACGCGACATCGACAGCAGCCACCACGGCTGCGGCTCCGCGCTCGGGCGCAAGCGCCTTGAGCCTGCACACCTCGTGCCACGTGACGCCGAGGTCCGTGAACGCCCCGGCCTCGATGGTCATGGCTGCAGCGGCCGCACGGGTGAAGGGATCTGTCGCATGACCTCACGGTAGGAGCGGGGCGTTTCCGTCCTCGCGTCGACGTGTTTCGCGTGCGTAACGGGATCGGGCGAATCAGGCAGGAGCGACGACGGGGGTGCCACGCAGCTCGATCTCGGCGGCCCGCAGCTCGGCCAGTGCGCGGTCGGTCGTCAGCGGTGCGACGCCGGCGGTGAGGTCGAGCAGCACCGTCGTCTCGAAGCCTTCCTCCGCCGCGTCGAGGGCCGTGGCGCGGACGCAGTGGTCGGTGGCGATGCCGACGACGTCCACCTGCTCGATGGCGCGGTCGCGCAACCAGTCGGCGAGGGACGCCCGGTGGTCGGCCTCGACGGTGAACCCCTCGAACCCGCTGTATGCCGCGCTGTGGTGTCCCTTGCGGAAGATCGCCTCGACGTGCTCGAACGCCTTCTCCGCCGCGGGGTGGAACAGCGCGCCGTCGCTGCCGATCCGGCAGTGCGTCGGCCAGGTGTCGACGTAGTCGGGGTCGGTGCTGAAGTGTGCGCCGGGGTCGTCGTGCCAGTCGGCTGTCGCGACGATCGCCGAGTAGTCGTCGTGATGCGCCTCGACGTACGCACTGATCCTGGCTGCGACGTCGGCGCCGCCGGCGACAGCCAGCGAGCCGCCCTCGCAGAAGTCGTTCTGGACGTCGACGAGGATCAGCGCACGGCTCATCGCTCCACCGTAGCCGCCGGCCTCGGCGTCGATCGCTGGACCCGGCGTCTCCCGCCGGGTCCAGCGTCGACCTCAGGCTGCGGCGTCGAGCTCGACGATCGCGTCGCGCAGGGCGAGCATGCCGACGACGACCTCGTCGAAGCTCGTGCTGAGCGGCGCGACACCGATCCGGATGCCGTCGGGATCGCGGTAGTCGGGGATGACACCGCGCGGTCCACAGCGTCGCGGTGATCTCGCGGAACCCGTTGCGCCGCAACGTGACATGGCCACCCCGGATCGAGGAGTCACGTGGGCTCGCGACCTCGACCCCGAGGGGCACGAGCAGCTCGTCGGCGAGCCGGATGACGAACTCGGTCAGGGCGACCGACTTGGCGCGGATCGCCTCGATGCCCGCCTCCTCGATGACGTCCAGCGAGGCCTGCAGCGGCACCATGGCGAGGATCGGAGGCGTGCCCGAGATGAAGGAACGCAGCCCCTCGGCCGGGTCGTAACCCGGGCCCATCTGAAACGCGTCGCGGCGACCGATCCAGCCCCAGATCGGCTGGCGCAGCGAGCCGTGGTGACGCTGCGCGACATACGCCCAGGCGGGCGCGCCGGGGCCCCCGTTGAGGTACTTGTAGGTGCAGCCGACCGCGAGGTCGACGCCCCACTCGTCGAACTGCACGGGTACCGAGCCCCCCGTGTGGCTGAGGTCCCACAGGACCAGACCACCGGCGTCGTGCACGGCCGCGGTGATGCCCGCGCCGTCGGCGATGAAGCCCGAGCGGTAGGCGACGTGGCTGAACACGGCGAGCGCCGTCTTCGGTCCCACGACGTCCTGCACCTGCTCGAGGGTGACGCCGGCGCGCTCGTCGGCCTCGATCCACCGCAGGGTGAGTCCGCGCTCGGCGGCGATGCCCTCGAGGACGTAGCGGTCGGTGGGGAAGTTGTCGGTGTCGAGGACGATCTCGTCGCGTCCCTGGGCGACCTGGGCGTCGACGGCGGCGCGCGACAGCTTGTAGAGCAGGACCGTCGTGGAGTCACCGACGAACGTCTGCCCGGGCGCCGCGCCGAGCACGAGCTCGCCGATCCGGTCGCCGATGCGGGTCGGCCAGTCGAGCCACTGCTCGTCCCACGACCGGATCAGGCGGTCGCCCCACGGCCCGGAGACGAACGACGTGAGCAGGTCGGCCGCAGCAGCCACGGGGCGGCCCAGGGAGTTGCCGTCGAAGTAGGCGACGAGGTCGGTCCCCTCCGGGGTGAGGTAGCGGTCCCGCAGGGCGCTCAGCGGATCGGCGGCATCGAGGTCAGCCGCCTCGGCGCGGTAGTCGTGGTCAGCCATGACCGCATCCTGCCGCATCTACTCCTGGGCGTGGGTGTCGACGTACTCGGTCGGGATGGCGGGCTCTCCCCGCTGCAGCCGGCGAGCCGCGGCGGGCAGCTCGGCGCGGGAGGAGGAGTGACGTGCCCGGGCGGCTTCCAGCGTGTGGGCCGTCGCGTCCACCCGCTCGCCCCCGTCGACGAGCGGCACCAGCAGTGCGCGGTCGTCACCGTCGTCGACCGGTGGCTCGCCGATGCCGACGACCTCGGCTTCGGCGGTGCCACGGGCGGACAGGCGCCGCAGGGCGTACTTGCGTCCTGCCACCGACGCCTTGTCCTTGCTCCGCTTCGCGACCCCGACCATCGTGCCGCTGGCGTCCTCGCGGGCCACCAGCTTGTAGACCATGCCTGCGGTGGGTGCGCCCGAGCCGGTGACCAGGGAGGTGCCCACGCCGTAGAGGTCGACCGGGCCGGCGGCGAGCCCGGCGATGGCGAACTCGTCGAGGTCCGACGTCACGACGATGCGGGTGCCGGTGTTGCCGAGCCGGTCGAGCTGGTCGCGCACCTCTCGCGCCTGGACGAGCAGGTCACCGGAGTCGAGGCGGACGGCACCCAGCTCCGGGCCGGCGAGCTCCACCGCGGTCGCCACGGCCGTGGGGACGTCGTAGGTGTCGACGAGCAGCGTCGTGCCCCTGCCGAGGGAGGCGATCTGCGCGGCGAACGCCTCCCGCTCGTCGTCGTGCAGGAGCGTGAACGCGTGCGCCGCGGTCCCTGCCGTGGGCACGCCGTACCGGCGTCCCGCCTCGAGGTTGGAGGTGGTGGCGAACCCCGCGATGTAGGCGGCGCGGGCCGCGGCGACCGCGGCCTCCTCGTGGGTGCGGCGCGAGCCCATCTCGATGCAGGGCCGCGATCCCGCTGCCGCGGTCATCCGCGACGCCGCGGAGGCGACCGCACTGTCGTGGTTGAGGATGCTGAGGACGAGGGTCTCGAGCAGCACCCCGTGGGCGAAGTCGGACTCGACCACGAGCACCGGTGAGCCGGGGAAGTAGCACTCGCCCTCGGCATACCCCCACACGTCGCCGGCGAAGCGGAAGTCGGCGAGGAAGTCGATCGTCGCGGCGTCGACGACCTTGCTCTCGTGCAGCTGCGCCAGCTCCTCGTCTCCGAAGCGGAACGCCTCGAGGGCGTCGAGCAGGCGACCGGTGCCGGCGACCACGCCGTAGCGGCGGCCCTCGGGCAGGCGGCGGGCGAACACCTCGAACACGCACCTGCGGGAGGCGGCGCCGCTGCGCAGCGCGGCCTCGACCATGGTCAGCTCGTAGTGGTCGGTGAGCAGTGCGGTGGACTCCACCCGGGCAGCCTAAGGTGGTGCCGTGCCAGTTGCCGTGTCCATCGCGCCCGTGGAGCAGCAGAACGTCTCCGCAGACGAGGCCACCGAGGTCGAGCACCCGTGGATCACCCTCGTCTGGAACGACCCCGTCAACCTCATGTCCTACGTGACGTTCGTCTTCCAGACCTACTTCGGCTACTCGAAGGCCAAGGCGGAGCGGCTCATGATGGATGTCCACGTCAAGGGGCGGGCCGTGGTGTCGACCGGTTCGCGTGAGCGCATGGAGACCGACACCGAGGCGCTGCAGGGCTACGGTCTGTGGGCCACCTTCCAGAAGGACAGCTGAGTGGCACGCGGGTTCGCCAAGCGGCGCGGGATGTATGTCGCGAAGCTCGACGCCGTCGAACGCGGCCTCGTCGTCGGACTGATGGAGCAGGTCCGCGAGCTCGTGGAGCCGGCGCCGGTGGCCGAGTCGCCCGAGGGCGGCGGGGACGAGTTCGACCGCATCGTCGCCGGGCTCGGTGGGATCGGGATGGGGATCTCGCTCGCCGCCGACGACCAGGTGCAGCTGGCCGGGGGAGTGCCCGCACCGCGCGACCCGGCGCTCGACCGGATCTTCCCGACGGCCAACCGCGAGGACGACCAGATCGCCGCGGAGTTCCGCCAGCTCACCGAGCAGGGGCTGCGGGCCCGGAAGACGGCCAACCTCGACACGGCCATCGCGGCGCTGGCCCGCCTCGAGGACCAGAAGGTCAGCCTCGACCAGGCCCAGGCCATCGCCCTCGTCATCGCGCTCACCGACGTCCGTCTCGTGCTGGGGGAGCGTCTGGGCCTCAAGCAGGATGACGACCTCGAGCTCATCGAGGAGCAGGTGTCGAGCCTGGAGGAGGACGATCCTGCGGTCTACGCGCTCGCCGTCTACGACTTCCTGACCTGGCTGCAGGAGACGCTGGCCCACGCGCTCCTGCCCTGACGCAGGTGCGCCCACCCGCGTTGTGACCGAGCCGACGGCCCTGCCGTGGCCGTGGTTCGACCGCGCACGTCTAGCCTTGACCTCGTGGCTGACGCACCCATCGGGATCTTCGACTCGGGATACGGCGGGCTGACCGTCGCCCGGGCGGTGCTCGACCAGCTGCCGCACGAGTCCATCGCGTACTTCGGCGACACCGCCCGAGCGCCCTACGGCCCACGGCCGATCGCCCAGACCCGCGAGTTCGCCCTCGAGTGCCTCGACCGGCTGGTCGACCACGGCGTCAAGGTCCTCGTCATCGCCTGCAACACGGCCAGCGCCGCGGTCCTGCACGACGCGCGTGAGCGGTATGACGTGCCGGTCGTCGAGGTCATCCGGCCCGCCGTCCGCCGGGCTGCCGCCGCCACCCGCAACCATCGGGTCGGGGTCATCTCCACCCGGGGCACGCACCAGTCGGGTGCCTACATCGATGCGTTCGCCGCGGCCCCGCACCTGACGGTGTCGAGCGTGCCGTGCCCGAGGTTCGTGGAGTTCGTCGAGTCCGGGGTGACCAGCGGCGCCGAGGTGATCGACACCGCGCGGGACTACCTCGCCCCGCTCGTGGAGCGCGAGGTCGACACCCTGGTCCTGGGCTGCACGCACTACCCCCTGCTCACCGGTGCCATCTCCTACGTCATGGGCGGGTCGGTGACCCTGGTGTCGTCGGCCGACGAGACCGCCAAGGACGTCTACCGCGTGCTCGCCGACACCGACGCACTGCGGCCGCCCGACCTGCCGCCGCCGAGCCACGGCTTCACCACCACGGGGGACGCGGCCGAGTTCACCCGGCTGGCCCGGCGCTTCCTCGGCCCCGAGGTGGGCGCCGACAGCGACGAGGTCTTCGGCGACGCCGTGGTCCGCGCGGTCGTCACGCCCGCCTCCGCCGCCGTCGGTGCCTCCGGGGGCCACCGGTGAAGCTCACGGTGATCGGGTGCTCGGGGTCCTTCGCGGGTCCCGACTCACCCGCGTCCTCCTACCTGGTGCAGGCGGAGCACGAGGGCCGCACCTGGAACATCGCCCTCGACCTCGGCAACGGCGCCCTCGGCCCGCTCCAGCGGCACATCGACCTCGCCGACCTCGATGCCGTCTTCGTCAGCCACCTGCACCCCGACCACTGCGTCGACATCTGCGGGCTCTACGTCACCCGCAAGTACCGACCCGGTGGCGCCGTCCCGGGGCAGCTCGACGTGCACGCGCCGTCGGGCGCCTCCGACCGGTTCGCGCTGATGTACCACGGCCTCGAGAACATGGGGATGTCCGCCGAGTTCGCCGTGCACGAGCTGGCCGATGAGCTGGTCACCACGGTCGGGCCGTTCACCGTGACGTCGTACCGGGTCAACCACCCCGTCGAGGCCTACGGGTTCCGCGTGGAGGCCGATGGCGCCGTCCTCGCCTACACGGGTGACACGGATGCGACCGACGCTCTCACGCCCCTGCTCGCCGGGGCCGACCTCGCGCTCATGGACAGCGCCTTCGTCGACGGCCGCGATGTCGCCGAGGGGATCCACCTGTCCGGCCGTCGCGCCGCGGAGGCGGCCGTCGCCGCAGGCGGGGTCGAGCGGATCGTGCTCACCCACATCCCTTCATGGAACGACCCGCAGGTGTGCCGCGCCCAGGCGGCGGAGGTCTGGTCCGGCCCGCTCGAGCTCGCTGCGCAGGACTCCACGTGGACTCTGGGGCGGCCAGGCAGCGCGCTGGGCGCCGATCGGCAGGGGCCGGTCCCGATCGACCGCGCAGCCGGCCTGAGCATGTACGCCGACTACCTGGCGGCGCACCCGGACGTCGTCCCGACCCCCGTGTCCCAGGTCGAGGTGACGTGCTTCGGCGACAGCCCCCAGCTCGCGGACGAGCTGATCGCCTTCATCGTGGGGGGCACCAAGCGCGCCACCGCCAGCCTCGTCGCCGGGTATGCCGCCGACGGCGAGCCGCTGCCCACGGTCGGCGCGCACTGGGTGTGCTGCGACGGGTCGGGCCGGCCGCGCGCGGTGCTCAGGACCTGGGAGATCCGACTCGGGCCGTTCCGCAGCGTCGACGAGCGGTTCGCCTGGGACGAGGGCGAGTACGACCGCACCCTGGAGAGCTGGGTCGAGGGGCACCGCGGGGCGCACGGGCGTGAGGCGGCTCGCCTCGGCATCGAGTTCACCGAGGAGCTCGAGGTCTGCTTCGAGCGCTTCACGTGCGTGTGGCCGCCGGAGCTCGCCGACCGGCCGGTGTCTCAGGGCTGAGGGCCGCGAGCGGGCGTACGCTCCGAACATGGCCAAGGACCCGGCGATCGCGCTGGCGCCGAACGTGTGGCGCATCCCCCTGTTCGGTGACTTCGTCAACGGCTTCATGCTGCGCGACGACGACGGCCAGGTGACCCTGGTCGACATGGGCGTCAAGCAGTCCGGCCCCAAGGTGATGGCCGCGCTGGCGTCGATCGGATCCGGCCCGAGCGACGTCACCCGGCTCCTGCTCACCCACGCCCACCCCGACCACGCCGGAGGTGCTGCCCACGTGGCCGCGCAGACCGGGCGGGACTTCGGGATCCACGAGGCGGACGCGCCCTTCGCCACTTCGGGGGAGTCGCCGCCACGTGACCGGTCGCTGCGGCTCGGACGGCTGATGGACCGCATGGGTGGTGGCGGGTTCACCCCGCTGACCGTGGGGGAGACCTTCACCGACGGTCAGGTGGTGCCGTTCGCCGGCGGGATCGAGGTGGTCCACACGCCGGGGCACTCACCCGGCCACGCGGCATACCTGCACCGTGGGTCCGGGGTGCTCATCACCGGTGACTCGATCTTCAACATCCGCGGGCTGCGCTGGCCCATCAAGGCGTTCTGCACGAACTTCGCCATGACGACGCGGACCGCCCACCGGCTCAGCGAGCTGGAGTACTCGACGGCGGCGTTCACCCACGGACCGCACCTGTCGGGCCGTCCGCGCGAGGAGATCCGACGGTTCCTCGCGACGCACCCGACGGTCGACTAGAGGCGCTCGCGCAGCCAGTCGAGGTCGGCGCGCTGGCCCTCGAGGCCTCCGCGGGTCTCGATGACGACGGGTGCCCCGGCGGCACGCACGGCGGCAGCGAGCTCGTCGGCGTCGATGAGGCCCTCACCGAGGTTGGTGTGCCGGTCGGCGCCGGAGTCGAACTCGTCACGGCTGTCGTTGCAGTGCACGAGGTCGATGCGCCCGGTGATGGACCGGACCTGCTCCACCGCGGTGGCGAGCGGGATGCCGCCCGCGTGGGCGTGGCAGGTGTCGAGGCAGAAGCCGACGTTGTCGGACCCCTCGGCCTGGCCGATGGCGTCCCAGGTGCGGGCGATCCGCTCGAGGGTGCGGGCCATCGCGTTGTCGCCGCCGGCGGTGTTCTCCAGGAGCAGGGGGATCTTGAGGTCGGTCGCCTCGATGGCCTTGCGCCAGTTGTCGAACCCCTTCTCGACCTCCTCCGACTTGTCCACGTGGCCGCCGTGGACGATCAGGCCCTTGGCGCCGATGGAGGCGCCGGCGTCGATGAACTGCTGGAGCAGCTTGCGGCTGGGGATACGGATCCGGTTGTTCGTGGTCGCGACGTTGATCAGGTATGGCGCGTGGACGTAGAGGTCGACTCCGGCCGCCTCGGCGTCGGCCTTGAGGGCCTCGGCGCCGCCGGCGTACTCGAACTCGGGGCCCTTGTAGCTCTGGGGGTTGCCGAGAAAGAACTGCGACAGCCCGGCCCCGCGCTCCTGGGCGGCCGTGACCGGGTCGGCCGAGTCGACGTGGGCACCGAGGGGGAACGTTGCAGCCATGGGTCCACCCTAGGACGCCCCACCGACGGCGGTTAGCCTTGCGGGCGTGACCGACTCCACCGCACCGACCCCGCAGGCCCGCCACGACGGCCGCACCCCTGACCAGACCCGCGAGGTGCGCATCACGCGCAACTGGCTGGACCACGCCGAGGGCAGCGTGCTCGTCGAGTTCGGTCGCACCCGGGTGCTGTGCGCTGCCTCGTTCACGGCCGGGGTGCCGCGCTGGCTCAAGGGCAGGGGCACCGGCTGGGTCACCGCGGAGTACGAGATGCTGCCGCGCTCGACGAACACCCGCTCCGACCGTGAGTCGCGCAAGGGCAAGGTCGGCGGTCGCACCCACGAGATCAGCCGCCTGGTCGGCCGCAGCCTGCGCGCGGTCATCGACACCAAGGCCCTCGGCGAGAACACCATCGTGCTCGACTGCGACGTCCTGCAGGCCGACGGCGGCACCCGCACGGCGGCCATCACCGGTGCGTACGTCGCCCTCGTCGACGCGATCGAGGACGCCCGCGCCAAGGGGCTGATCGCGAAGAACGCCCAGCCGCTGACCGGCTCGCTCGCCGCGGTGTCGGTCGGCATCGTCAAGGGCCAGGCCGTCATCGACCTCGACTACCCCGAGGACTCCACCGCCGAGACCGACATGAACGTCGTCATGACCGGCGACGGGCGGTTCATCGAGATCCAGGGCACCGCGGAGGCCGAGCCGTTCGACCGCGACATGCTCAACGCCCTGCTCGACAAGGCGACCCAGGGCTGCGCGGACCTCACGGTCAAGCAGCAGGAGGCGCTCGCCGCCACCCCGCGTGAGCGCCAGCAGTGACCCGGATCGTCCTCGCCACCCGCAACGACCACAAGGTGGTCGAGCTGCGTGCCATCCTCGCCGATGTCGTCGACGAGCTCGGTCTCGAGATCGTCGGTGCCGGTGACTTCCCCGGAGCCCCCGACGTCGTCGAGGACGAGGTGACGTTCGAGGGGAACGCCCGCCTCAAGGCGCAGGCGCTCGCCGACTTCACCGGCCTGCCGTCGCTCGCGGACGACTCCGGCCTCGCGGTCGACGTCCTCGGCGGAGCCCCCGGCATCTTCTCGGCGCGCTGGGCCGGACGCCACGGCGACGACCGGGCGAACCTCGAGCTGCTGCTCGCCCAGGTCGCCGACGTCAAGGACGAGCACCGCGCGGCGGCGTTCGTCTGCGCAGCCGTGCTGGCCCTGCCCGACGGCACGGTGCGCTCGGCCGAGGGTCGCATGCCGGGCTCGCTGGCGCGAGAGCCCAAGGGGGCCAACGGTTTCGGGTACGACCCCGTGCTGGTCGTCGAGGGCGACACCCGTCACGCGGCCGAGCTCTCACCTGACGAGAAGAACGCGATCTCCCACCGCGGCAAGGCGTTCCGGGCGATGGTCCCGCACCTGCGCGACCTGCTCGGCTGAGGTGCGTCCGACACCGTAGAGTGGCGGCCACGCGCAAGTGGCGGAATCGGCAGACGCGCCAGCCTTAGGAGCTGGTGCCTTCGGGCGTGCGGGTTCAAGTCCCGCCTTGCGCACGTGACTGACTTCAACGACGAGTCGGCGGACGACGCCGCGGCGCAGGTTGCCGAGGCGCCGGACCTGCCCAGCAAGAACGCGCTCGACACGGCGTCCTGGCGCCGGGAGGTGCACGCGCTCTACGCCGCGATCCGCGCGGAGCAGGAGCCAGCGACGGCCCACGCGCTCTGGGTCGACACGCGCTCGCGGATGTTCCTCGAGCACCCGGCCTCCCCGCGGCGCCCGGGGCAGTCGCTGCGCCACGCGCCGTACGACCCGGCCTTCCGGTTCGTCGTCCCGATCGAGCCGGCCGAGCAGGAGCCGTGGGAGTTCCGGTCGGCGACCGACGGCATCGTGCCGTTCCGCGGTGCCGGGCGGGTGACGCTGCACGGGTTGGGCACGCTCGATGCCTGGTGGCTCGACTCGTACGGCGGGGGTCTGTTCCTGCCCGTCCGTGACGGCTCGGCCGGGCAGGAGACGTATGGCGCGGGGCGCTACCTCCTCGACACCGTCAAGGGCACCGACCTTGGCCGCGAGGGTGACAACTGGGTCGTCGACCTCAACTTCGCCTACAACCCGTCCTGCGTCTACGACTACCGCTGGGTCTGCCCACTCGCCCCCGCACCCAACCGCTTCCAGGCGTGTGCAGCGGTGGGTGAGCTGCTCCCCGAGGGCTACGACTCATGACGTGGTGGCTGACGGGTGCGGACGGACAGCGCTACGAGAGCGACACCCCGGGGACCCTCGGTGGTTACCGCCCCCGACGGATCTACGGACGCCTGGACTGCCCGTCGGCGCTGCGGGCGATCCGCAAGGGCGGCTACGTCAACCACCGTGTGTTCTTCGCGGACGCGGGTGCCGCAGTGGCTGCTGGCTACCGCCCGTGCGGCAACTGCCTACGGGACGACCACGCCGCGTGGAAGGCCGCTCAGACTGAGCTCCCTTGAAACGCCGACGACCCCGGGACCAGGTGGTCCCGGGGTCGCGGTGCGGGGGCTTGTCAGAACGTCCCGCCGTTGCGAGTCTGACAGCAGCCGAGGCCGCCGCCAGACGGTCAGAGGGACGTGTTGGTCCCGCGGCACACGCTGGGACCTGGAGTGCCACGCGGGGACCGCCCAAAGGACGGTTTGCACCCATGACATCTGTCATGGGTGGGGCGGGCGCCGGCGTGGATCGGGCCTACGCTCGGGAGGGTGAACCCGTTGCTGCGGCAGGTGCTCCCCGTGCTAGGCCTCGACGAGGCGTATGCAGCCGAGCACCTCGATCTCGCGGCCGGCAGCGCGCTGCCGTCGGCCCTGCCCGTCAACGTCCTCGCCTGCGGCTCGGTCGCGGCCGCAGGTCTCGCGGGTCTGGCGCTGCGGGACCCCGGGGGCGGGCGGGTGCACGTCGACCCCCGGCAGGTGTCCGTGGCGTTCCGCAGCGACCAGGTGCAGACGGTCGATGGTGTGGGGCAGAGCGGGTTCGCGCCGCTGTCGGGCTTCTTCCGCGCCCGTGACGGGTGGGTCCGCACCCACGCCAACTACCCCCACCACCGTGAGCGGCTTTTGCGGGCGCTCGACCTGCCGGAGACGGCCGGTCGCGACGACGCCTCGGCCGCGATCGCGGAGCGGGAGGCGCAGCAGGTCGAGGACGCCGTCGTCGCCGACCACGGGATCGCCGTGCGGGTGCGGTCGGTGGGGGAGTGGATGACCGGCGAACAGGCTGCTGCCGTCGCGAGCCACGACGTGCTGGCCGTGGGGCGCACGGGTGACGCGGGCGCCATACCGGTGCCCGACCGGCCTCGCGTGCTGGACCTGACGCGGGTGATCGCCGGACCCGTCGCCACGCGCACCCTCGCGTTCCTCGGGTGCGACGTGCTGCGGGTCGACAGCCCGCGCCTCCCCGAGCTCGAGCCGCAGCACCTCGACACCGGTGCGGGCAAGCGCTCGACCCTGGTCGACCTGCACGAAACCCATGCACGGCAACGCTTCCACGAGCTGCTCGACTCCGCGGACGTGCTCGTCACGGGCTACCGACCCGGGGCACTGGAGGTCTTCGGCCTGCACCCCGACGAGCTGGCGCGCACCCATCCGCACCTGGTCTGCACGACGCTGACGGCGTGGACCCCGAGCGGCCCGTGGGGTGGGCGGCGCGGGTTCGACAGCATCGTCCAGGCAGCCACCGGGATATCGCTGCTCGAGTCCGCTGACGGCCGGACACCGGGAGCGCTGCCGGCGCAGGCGCTGGACCACGCGACGGGTTACCTGCTCGCAGCAGGCGTCCTGGCCGCCCTCCGTCAGCGTGCGACCGGCGGCGGCACCTGGCAGGTCTCGGCACACCTCGCGCGAACCGCCCACTGGCTGCTGCAGACCGACGCCCTCGACGGACCTGCCGTCGCCCTCGCCGACCCGTCGCCGTGGACCGTGGCCACACGGACGCAGCGCGGGACGGTGGTGCAGTCGCGCCCGGCGTTCCGGCTTGGCGACGGCCCGACGGAGTTCGCGCACGTCGGCCGTCCCTGGGGGACCGACCCGGCCGAGTGGCTGTGAGAAGCGGGTGAGGCGCGGGTCAGACGCCACTCACGATGCCGGTCAGGGTGCGGGGATGGTCCGCGGGTCGAACCCGAACGGCAGCTCGAGCCGGTGGGCCGACATGAGGGCGTCATTCGTGAGCACCTCGCGCGTCGTGTCGTCCGCGACGACGACCCCGTCGGACAGCACGACCGAGCGAGGACAGAGCTCGTAGGCGTAGGGGAGGTCGTGGGTGACCATCAGCACCGTGACGTCGAGCGAGCGGATGATGTCGGCGAGCTCGCGCCGGGAGGCCGGGTCCAGGTTCGAGGACGGCTCGTCGAGGACGAGCACCTCGGGCTCCATGGCGAGCACGGTGGCGACGGCGACACGACGCCGCTGGCCGAACGACAGGTGGTGTGGCGGACGGTCGATGAAGTCGACCATCCCGACCCTGTCGAGCGCCTCGTGGACGCGGCCTTCGAGCTCGGCGCCACGCACGCCGAGGTTTGCCGGGCCGAACTCGACGTCGGCGCGCACCGTCGGCATGAACAGCTGGTCGTCGGGGTCCTGGAACACCACGCCCACCCGACGCCGGATCTCCATGAGGTTGTCGCGAGTGACCGGCAGCCCCGACACCGACACCGAACCGGCGCCCGCGGTGAGGATCCCGTTGAGGTGCAGGACCAGCGTGGTCTTGCCCGCTCCGTTGGGGCCGAGCAGGGCGACCCGTTCGCCGCGGTGCACGTGGAGGTTCACGCCATACAGGGCCTGGTGCCCGTCGGGATAGGCGAAGGCGAGTCCGTTCACGTCCAGGACGGGGCTGCTCACAGCGTCACCGCCGCGAGCAGGGTGAGCCCGGCCAGGACCGGTATGGCGCCTGCGACGCGCCACTGCGCGGGGGTAGCGGTCAGGGGGTGGGTGACCGGCAGCTGTCCCTGGTAGCCGCGGGACAGCATGGCGAGGTGCACGCGTTCGCCTCTCTCGTAGGACCGGATGAACAGAGCCCCAGCGGTGGAGGCCAGGGCGGGCCAGGCTCGCACCGAGCGCGCTCGGAAGCCACGGGACTCCCGGGCGATGCGCATCCGGGCCAGCTCGCCGGTGACGACCTCGAGGTAGCGGACCATGAATCCCATGATCTGCACGAGCAGGTTGGGCAGGCGCAGCTTCTCGAGTCCGGCGACCACGTGTCGGGGCTCGGTCGTCGTTGCCATGACCAGCGAGGCCATGACACCGAGGGTGCCCTTGGCGAGCAGCGCCCAGGCGGACTCCAGCCCGTGCTCCGACAGCTCCAGCGGGCCGACGGAGACCTGGGGGCCGGTGGCCACGAAGGGGACGAGCAGGGCGAACACGACGAACGGCGTCTCGACGAGCATGCGCTTGGCGAAGTAGCCGAACGGCACCCGACTCGCGCGCTGTGCCACGAGGACGAGCGCGAGGTCGACTCCATACGCCCAGTAGGCCGTGCGCGGCGTGAGGACGACGGCCACGACGAAGCTCAGGAGGGTGACGAGCTTGACGTGCGCGGGCAGGCGGTGGACCGGGGAGTGCCCGTGGAAGTGCAGGTGGTGGCCGTGGCCGGCGCCCACCTCAGTCGCCGTGCCGGTCGTGCCCGCGACGGCGCAGCACCGTGAACAGCCCGCCGGCGAGGAGGCCCACCACGGCGACGCCCACGACGCCCGCGATGCCACCGGAGAGGCGGGCGTCGTCGATCCCGCGCGTGGCGTAGCCGGCGAACGGTGAGCCGTCGCTGGCGTGGCCCCTCGCGCTGCCGAGGAACCCCTTCTCACCGGCGACGAACACGAGTCCGTCAGGGTGCTTGGAGGCGTAGAACGAGACGACTCCGGCGAGAAGCAGGCAGACGACCACGCCCACGACGAGCAACGTCCGGGTGGAGACCCGTCGCACGGACTCCGGGGCTGTGGGCTCGGGGGGCTGTGCATCCCGAGTCTCGTCGGTGTGCTGCACCCCGGTCATGCCGTCACGGCCGAACGGATCGTCAGCTCGCGTTTGGCGAGAACGGATTTCGCCCCGTACACGAGGTCTGGACGGGTGAGGACGATGCTGGCCACGGCCAGGGCGGTGATGACCGCCTCGCCGATGCCGATCACGGCGTGCACCCCGACCATCGCGGTGGCGACGGTGGCGAAGGGCACGTCGGCGGTGCCGCCCACGGCGAAGAGGACGGAGAACATGAAGGCTGCGACCGGGACCGACACGAGGGCGCCGGCGGCCGCGGCGGGCACCACCATCGCCGTGCGCTTGGGCAGCAGGGCCTGGACGATCTTGAAGACGCCCCATCCGACCCACACGCCGACGATCCCCATGAGGGTGATGTTGGTGCCCAGCGCCGTGATGCCGCCGTCGGCCATGAGCAGGGCCTGGACGATGAGCACCACGGTGATCGACAGGGTCGCCGTGAAGGGTCCCACGAGGACGGCCGCGAGGGCCCCGCCCAGGAGGTGCCCGGAGGTGCCGGCAGCGATGGGGAAGTTGAGCATCTGGGTGGCGAAGACGAACAGCGCCACCAGTCCGGCCAGGGGGGCGGTGCGGTCGTCGAGCTCACGCCGGGCGCCACGCAGGGCCAGGCCGACGGCAGCGGCGGCGACCACGGCGGTTCCCGACGGATGTCGGCGCGTTGAGGAAGCCATCGGGGACGTGCACGGGTGCTCCTGCCTGCTCGGGTGGCGAGGCCGCCGCTGGGATAGGTTTGCTGCAGACCGATCATCACCCTATTGCAACTCGTTTGCAATTGTGTGGCCGGTGCCGCGCACCGACCAACCACCGCCACCACGTGAGGAGCACCGCGACCGTGAGCGCACGACTCAGCCCCGGCGACGCCGCCCCCGACTTCACCCTGCCCGACGACCAGGGTGGCGAGGTGTCCCTGTCCGGACTGCGGGGACGCAAGGTCGTCGTCTACTTCTACCCCGCCGCGATGACGCCCGGCTGCACGACGCAGGCGTGCGACTTCAGCGACAACATCAACACCCTCCGCGGCGAGGGGTACGAGGTGCTCGGCATCTCCCCGGACGCCCCCGCCAAGCTGGCGAAGTTCCGCGACAAGGAGGGTCTGTCCATCACCCTGCTCTCGGACGCGGACCGTGCGGTGATGAACGCGTATGGCGCGTTCGGCGAGAAGAAGCTCTACGGCAAGACCGTCGAGGGCGTCATCCGCAGCACCGTCGTCGTCGACGAGGAGGGCAACGTGTCCCACGCCTTCTACAACGTCAAGGCCACCGGGCACGTCGCCAAGCTGCGTCGCGACCTCGGTCTCGACTGAGCGCCCCCTCACCGTTGCGCGCCCGTCGGGCGCGCGCCAACGTGCCTGACCCGATCACCACCCGAGGAGCCCCGCAATGAGCGACAACCAGTCCAGCAAGTCCGTGGAGCAGATCGAGGCCGAGATCGTCGCGGCCCGGGACAGGCTCGCCGAGACCGTCGACGAGCTGCACACCCGCACCGCCCCCCAGGAGATCGCGCGCCGGCAGGTCGCGTCCGCCAAGGCGAAGTTCATGGAGGCCACCCACACGCCCTCGGGCGACGTGCGGACCGAGCGGGTGGGGGCCCTCGCGGCCGCCGCCGTCGCGCTGATCGGCCTCGGGGTCGCCCGCCGCCGCCGTGGCTGAGGAGGCCCACGCTTCACCGACCGGCTCGTCGCGTCCCCGGCCAGTGGCCGAACGCCTCCCCATCCGCATGCTGCACGACCGCGTGCTGGTGTCGCTGGAGGGGGAGGGCGGCGAACGGCGTTCTGGCGGTGGGATCGTCATCCCGGCCACCGCCAGCGTCGGCCGGCGCCTGGCCTGGGCGACCGTGGTCGCCACAGGCCAGAACGTCCGCCAGGTCGAGGTCGGTGACCGGGTGCTGTTCGACCCCGAGGAGCGCGCCGAGGTCGAGCTGCAGTCCAAGGACTACGTCCTGCTCCGCGAGAAGGACCTGCACGCGGTCGCCGCCGCAAGGGTGAGCGAGGACGGACAGACCGGCCTCTACCTCTGAGGCGCTCCCGCCTCGCGCCCTACCTTCGCGGCTCCACGGGGAGGCCGGCGTCGCGCCACGCCTTGAACCCCCCGACCACGTCGGTGGACCGGTGGACGCCGAGTCGCAGGAGCGCATCGGCGGCGAGCGAGGAGGTGTAGCCCTCCTGGCAGAGCACGAGCACCCGCGTGTCCCAACCGGCCTGTGACAGCCGCGCCTCGTGCCGCGGGTCGAACCGCCACTCGAGGACGTTCCGCTCGACCACCAGGGGGGAGAGGTGCGCTGCGATCTCTCCCTCGGCGGCCCGCTGGGCAGCCGGCCGGATGTCCACCAGCAGCGCTCGCCCGTACAGCACCTCCTGGAAGGCCGCGCGGACGCTGATGCGCCGCAACCGGCTGCGGGAGTCAGCGAGCTGGTCGTCGATCCCGTCATAGGTCGGGGCCTGCCCGCGCCCAGAGGTGCTGGGGCCGCCGCTGAACAGCTGGGTCTCCCAGTGCGGTGCCGTGGTGCGGCCGGAGCTAGCGGCGACGTGGGGGGTCACGGTCGTGGTCGTCACCACTGCTCACCGGCCTTCTCGACCCCGGTGGCCCGCAGGGACCCGTCGAGCAGGGCGTAGCGAGTCATCCCGCGCAGGGCGGGGGAGTAGACGTGCACCGACAGGGCGGGGGTGTCGCCGAGGTTGGCGACGTCGTGGACGTGGTGGCCACCGAACGAACGGCCCTCGCCCTCCCCGAGCAGCCGTTCGTGGACGGTGCCTTGCGACCACGAGTGCTCGGCGAGCGTCCCCCTGACCGTCAGGAACGCACCCTCGGACTCGAGGTGGTCGTGCCAGCCGGTGGAGGTACCGACGGGCCAGCCGATCAGCCAGATCTCCAGGTGGGCGGTGGCATCGAGGCGGTGCCAGGTGCGTTCGCGGGAGCCGAGGTCGACGAGCCGTTCGAGCTCCGGGTCGGTGGCGAACAGTGAGGCGGTGCGCAGCAGCTGGCTACGGGTGAAGCGGTTGATGCCGGGGGTGCCGGCGGTGGTGATGACGGTCATGGTCCTTCTCCTGGCTGTGGGTCGTCTGGGGTGTCGTGACGGAATGCGTGTCGTGGCAACACATTCGGGACATGCTCGTTCGACGACAGACAGAGCCCTGGACCAGGAAGAGGTCGAGGTGGATGCGGCGGTGTGCCGTGTGGCTGGTGGCCATGGAACGTCTCCGGTGGTTCCGAGGTGACGCCGCGAAGAGGGCGTCGGGGCTGTGCGGGCTGAGGTCAGGCGCAGCAGCAACACCGCATGACGCCGCAGCACATGGAGCCCATGTGCATGCGCATCACCGCGGTGGTCGAAGACATGCCACCAGTGGAGCACGGGCCGATGGGACCCGTCCACGAGACTTCGGAACCGTCTCGCGTTGCGGGACGGACTCCTTGGGACATGACGGATGGCGGCTCACCCGCGCCGGGGGAGGACGCGAGCTCCACGTCGTAAGAGTGTGGAAGCAGCAGCCGCCCGAAGCTGCGCAGATGAGCGTAGGAAGTTCCGTCCAGGGGTTCCTCGCCAGCGGACCCAGGAGGCTGGGTGGACGACGACCCTGAGAAGGTCCGGAGGCAGTCACAGAGCGGGAGCTCGCGACTGGCGCTGCTGCTGGCCGCGGCGATGTTCGTGCTGGTCGTCGACACCTCGCTGATGAACGTCTCCATCTCGGCGGTGGTCAAGGACCTCGACACGACCGTGAGCTCGGTCCAGTCGGCGATTGCGCTCGAGGCGCTGGTCTCGGCCGCGTTCATCCTGATCAGCAGCAAGGTCGGGGACCTGATCGGCCGGAAGCGCGCCTACGTCCTGGGGCTGCTCGGGTACGCCGTGGGTGCCTCGGCGATGACGGTGGCCCAGAGCGTCACGGTGATCATCATCTTCTGGGCGATCCTTGGTGGGCTTGGCGCCTCCCTGCTGCTGCCTGCGATGCAGTCCCTCATCCATGGGAACTTCGAGGGGGCTGCGCAGAAGAGGACCTACGCACTGGTGGGGGCGGCGGCGGCGATCGCAGCCGCGGTCGGTCCGCTGCTCGGAGGTTTCGTCACGTCGTACCTGTCCTGGCGGGTGGGGTTCTTCCTCGAGGTCGTGGTCATCGCCGTGGTGCTGGTCAACATCAAGTTGGTCCGTGATGTGCCCTACACGGGACCGCGTCACGTCGACCTGGTGGGTGCGGTCCTCTCGGTCGTGGGCATGGGTGGGGTCGTCCTGGGCATCCTGGTCTGGCAGGAGGGTGGCGATGCGGTGGGGGCGCTGATCCTGACCGGCGTGATCGGGCTCTGCGCGTTGGCGTTGTGGCTGGTCCGCCGCAAGCGAGCAGGGAGGCCGACACTGCTGGACCCGGACCTCTTCCGGTTCCCGCACTTCCGCCTGGGGGTGACGCAGCAGATGCTGCAGCAGATCAGCTTGGGTGGCGCCATGATCGTGCTGCCGATCTTCTTGCAGATGACGCTCGAGTACAACGCCATGCAGGCGGGACTGTCTCTCGCACCGCTGTCGCTGAGCATGTTCGCGGTGGCGATGCTGGCGGGTCGTAGCAAGCGGAAGGTGCGGTCGGGCAGCATCGTCAGAGTGGGCTTCGCGCTCTCGACGGTGGGGATGTTGCTGCTGATCCCGTTGGTGCCGCGCGCCGAGTTCGGCTGGGCGCTGATCGTGCCGTTGCTGATCTCTGGGTCGGGGTTGGGGCTGTTGGTCTCCCAGCTGAACAACTACACGCTGGCCCCGATCGAGGAGGAACGGGTCAGTGAGGCGGCCGGGGTCAACTCGGCGTCGGGCTCGTTCGGCCTGTCCTTCGGCCTTGCCGTCGCCGGCGGCATCATGCTGTGGGCGCTCTCGCTCAGCTTCACCAACCTGACGCAGGCGAGCACAGTCATCCCACCGGACCAACAGCAACAGATCTCCCGGACGCTCGAGAACGACGCGCAGGTGATGAGCAACACCCAGCTCGACGCGCTGCTCGTCAACGAGCCCGAGGCGGTCCGCAACGAGATCCTCAGCATCAACAGCGAGGCACGGGATCGCTCTCTCCAGCTTGCCCTGCTGGTGCCAGTGCTGGCTGGGCTTCTCGGCTTGTTGAACTCTTTTCGGATGGTGCGCCTGCCGGACGTCAAACCCTCGGTCTCAGATGAGGGGACGCTCCTGGGCTGACGCCGGCAGCGCGGGAACGCGATGAGCGGCTGACCCCGTCAGACGCCGCCGTGGGTGGTGAGCAGGCGAACTCCATCAGGGAGGGGCGTGCCTTCGCCGATCGCGTCGTCCAGCCAGGCCTCGACGGCGCCCGCGAGCTCCACCGGGTGGCTGAAGTTCACCGCATGCGCGGCCTTGTCGACGAGCACGACCGTCAGGCTGTCGGGAGCGTGGCGGGCGATCTCCTGGACGCGGTCCAGCGAGGGCATCAGAGGGTCGCGGACGCCCAGGACGGCCAAGGTCGGCGCTGGTGTGTGCACCAGCCGGTCCAGGGACGGGAAGCGGGTCAGCTCGTGAAACAGGCGCAGCCCGTTCACCGGCCCGAACTTGGCATAGTCCGGCAGGGCGACAGGGAACATCCGCGGACTCTCCCGCGCCACGTCCTGCCCCAGCTGGGCGAGGGCCCGGACCAGGGGCTGGTTCTGCACGCCGCCTGCGGGTGAGACGAGGATGAGTCGCTCGACCCGGTCGGGTGCCGCGTGCGCCACCTCGAGGGCGACCGGACAGCCCATCGAGTTACCCAGGAGCACGGCTCGCTCGATGGCGAGAGCGTCGAGGAGGGCCATCAGCGCCTCAGCCAGCTCCGGGATGTTCAGGACGTGCCTGCGGCGCTCGCTGCGGCCGTACCCGGGCAGGTCCGGGACCACGTTGACCCACCTGCGTGCCAGCAGGCGGGCGGTGGGCATCAGGTACTCGCCGGAGATCCCAAAGCCGTGGATGTGGATGATCGGTACGCCGTCCCCGATCGCTGCCGCGTCGGCAGTGGATCATGTCCTCACCGACGCGGAGGCGTTCGGTCACCCAACCGTCGTCGCTGCTCACGCGCGGATGGTCTCACCGCAGCGCAGACCTGGATAGGGACTTCAGGGGCGTGACACCGGTACCGCGAGCAAGATCGATGCGCTCGCCGAACGAGAGGGGGGCTTCCTAGGGTGTCGACTGGGCGTCGGGTGGCGCGCTCGCCCTGGCTCGGTGGCGGCGCAGGGTCAGGAAGACGATCGTGATCGCCACGGTGGTGACGAGGCCGGAGATCACCACCGAAGCCAGCGGGTACTCACCCAGGCTGAGCCCGATCGTGTAGGCGAGGGCGCACGTGTAGGTGCTCCACACGGTGCCGCTCAAGGCCGACCAGGCGAAGAACCGCCTGAACTTCATGGCGGATAGACCCATGGTGGCGTTGACGACGAACCGCAGGCCAGGCACGTACCGTCCGCCGACGATCAGGATGGGTGCGCTCGCATCCATGGTCTCGAGCGCCTGGCGGACTGCGTGGTTTGACCTCGCCCTTTCCAGCTGGGGCCGGACCTTGCCGGCGGACCGCCGGGCCAACCAGAACAGCGCAGAGTCACCCACGATCGCACCGACCGCGCCTGCGACGATGATCGGCAACAGCTCCAGCGTGCCCTGGGCCGCGGCCGTCGACGCCGCGTTCAGGGTCGTCTCGCCCGGAAAGATGGGGAACACGGCGTCGAGGGCGACCAGGGCGAACACGCCGAGGTAGGCCAGTCCCGGCGTGGCTGCTTCTTCCACGGAGATGCCGTCGCCGTTCGCCATGTAGTGGATCGCCGCAAACACGCAGAGCGCGACGGCGAGCACAGCGAGGGCGAGGTAGACCTTGCGGCGCCGCGACAAACCCCGCCAGTAAGCCTTCAGGGCGGTCAGCATGGTCGACGCCGGATCATGTCATCCATCATGGGGCACCAGTCGTCGGTGGACGGTGGGGGAGCCGCGCGTGTTCAGATGGAGGTCAGCCGGGTGCCGGCTGTGTCCCTCGGGCGGTCGCCCGCCCGAGGGACGGGCCGACCTAGCGGTTGGGCAGCGACCGGGTGTGCTCGATCCGGACGGCCTGCAGGGCCTGCGGGTCCAGGCCGAGCAGCTCCAGGATCGTCGGGGCGATCTGGGTGGTCTGGACGGGGGAGTCCGACCGTGCGCGTGGTGCGCGACGCCGGCGCCGGAGACGACCAGCGGCACGTCGCGGTCGTCCGGTGCGTCGCCGCCGTGCTCGGCGATCTTCTTGACGCCGCCGGTGTAGACGACGCCGTGCTGCGCGATGCCGACGAGGTCGGGGGCGTGGCTGTCACCGCCGGTGCACCGATGAGGGCGTCGGCGGCCGGTCGCCGGTGTAGACCTGCGTCAGGCCGGAGGACGCGACGGTGGTCGAGTAGGTGCCCTTCGGGTCGGTGACGCGGTTCGCCGGCGCGGGTGGGTGAGCAGGTAGTTCTTGACGAAGGCGAGCGCGGCCGGCGCTGCGGTCCGACAGCCAGATCAGCATGCCGTCGTCGTCGACGAGAAGGTGACCAGCGGCGCTGCGCCCGGGTGGGTCGCGGCCCACGCCGGCGTTCATCGCGTCGATGATCGCGCCGTCGTCGACGCGGCGCAGCGCCGCGGGGTCGATCGGGCGACTGACCGTGCTTGGCCGACAGGATGATCGTCGTGCTCGCTCGAGGTGCCGCGGCCTGGATCGCGTGCACGCAGCCGGCCGACCTGGCCGTCGACGTAGTCGAGCGCCCGGCGACAGCAGCGGACCGGGCGTCCCGTCCGCGCTGTAGCCGCCGGCCAGGCCGTCGGAGGTCGGGAGCTTCTCGGCGGTCGACACGGTCTGGAAGTTCATCCCGAAGATCGCCGGCGTGCCGACGTGTCCGGGTGCCGGAGTGGTCCTAGCCGTCGATCTCGTTGAGGACGGCCGCGACCTTGGTGCTGTCGTACTCCTGGGTGAGCGCGTTGTCGGTGCGTCCAGTCGTCGCCGGCGCCGTCGGCGACGCTGTTGATCTCGGGCGTGAACAGGTCCTGGACGCCGGTGCCGGACGGGCCCGTTGCAGGATCTCGTAGGCCGGGTGCTTGTCCGACCAGGCGGTGCGCAGGCCGTGCGCGCGCGCCACCTCGAAGACCGTGTTCACCCGGAGGTACGTCGTGCGGGTAGACGGGCGGGCAGGTCGTCGGGTTGACCGGCAGCGCGGCCGGGTCGAGCAGCGCCTGCGGGGTGGGCGTCATCGCAGGATGGCCTTGGTGATCGCCGCCGAGTCGGCCAAGCGTCTGCGCCAGGGTGTTCGTCGGCAGCTCGGTCAGCGCCGGAGCGCCGATCTCCTGGCCGGCGTCGAGCGTGATCGGGATTCTGCGACCGGTCGGCGGCCTCGGTCCAGGCCACCTCGGTGCCCGGGCTTGGCAGTGGCGCAGTCAGCGGTGCCGGGGCGAGCAGCGCGTGGTTGTAGGTGTCGTCGTAGTAGACGCCGGTGGTTCCGGGGCCGGCCGCCGGTCAGCTGGGCGACCATGCCCGGGAACGAGTCGGACGGGAACGTCGTCTGCGCGTGGGTGTAGTCGGTCCCGCCCGCGACGAGCGCGGCCAGCGCCGAGTGGGGATGCTGGGCGACGTATCGGCCAGATCGCTCTGGTGCAGCCCGTCGACCGAGAGCAGCAGGACGTGCCGGGCGCGGTGGTGGTCGTGCCCGTGGGCAGCGCTGGCCATCGCGGGCGCGGACGCGAGGGTCGCACCCACGCCGAGGGCACCGATCCCCAGGCCGGCGGTCGCGACGATGAAACGGCGGTTCATGTCATCTCCTTGGTGCGGGTCCAGGGTGGACCCGCACGGAGAGGTCTATCGACGCAAGACGCTGGCAGGGCAAACACCCAGTGAACACCACGCGCCCAACCGGCCGGAGGGGGCGTTTTCTCAGCGCATTCTCAACCGCCGGCTCCCACAGCGAGCGGCATCGTCGAGAACGACCAGCGGCAACGACGAACTTCTTGACCAGCTTGTCCATCGAGGCGCACTGACAGCGGCGAGGTAGCAGTCCGCGGCCACCGTGACCAGCGGGGACTCGGCGCGATTGGGACGCTCGAGCAGCTACTCGGGAAGTAGGAGCCTGTCCGCTGCTTGGGGACTGCGACAACAATGGTGCCGACCCGGGTGTCCAGGGGTGGTGCGACGGCGATCGGATCGGGCTGCGCGGCAGGCTGCGGGCGCAGCGCAGGCAACATCACCGCGAGGCACAACGTCCACCAGGTGCGAGCCGGGCGGCGCGGCCGAGAACGACGGGGCGACGGGTATCAGGTGCTGGTGAGGTGCACGACGACATCCTCAAGATCACAAGGCGATGCCGACGTACTTCGTCTCCAGGTACTCCTCGATTCCCTCGAAACCGCCTTCGCGGCCGAACCCCGAGTGCTTGACGCCGCCGAATGGCGCCGCAGGGTTCGAGACGATGCCCTGGTTCACCCCGACCATGCCGAACTCGAGGGCTTCGCCGACGCGCAGGGCGCGGGACAGGTCGCGGGTGAAGACGTACCCGACGAGGCCGTATTCCGTCGAGTTGGCCGCGGCGATCGCCTCGGCCTCGGTGGCGAAGGTGACGACAGGGGCCACGGGTCCGAAGATCTCCTCGGTGAGGCACCGCGCTCCCTGCGGGACGTCCGACAGCACGGTGGGCGCGTAGAACCAGCCCTCACCAGGGACGGGCTGGCCGCCGGTGAGGACCTGCGCCCCTCGACCGACGGCGTCCCGGACGAGGGCGTCCACGCCGTCGCGGGCCTTGGCGGTCACCAGGGGGCCGACGTCCACACCTGGCTGGGTTCCGGGACCCACGGTGAGGGCGCCCATCCGGGCCGCCAGCTTGCGGGAGAACTCCTCCGCCACCTCCTCGTGCACCAGGAACCTGTTGGCGGCGGTGCAGGCCTCACCCATGTTGCGCATCTTGGCGAGCATCGCCCCGTCCACCGCTGCGTCGACGTCGGCGTCCTCGAAGACGACGAACGGAGCGTTGCCGCCGAGCTCCATGGACACCCGCAGGAGCTGCGCAGCGGACTGTTCGACGAGCGCCTTGCCCACCGGGGTCGAGCCGGTGAAGGTGAGCTTGCGCAGGCGTGGGTCGCGGATCAATGGGGCGGAGATGGCTCCCGAGTGCGACGTGGTCACGACGTTGACCACACCGTCCGGTACGCCGACCTCCTGCAGCAGCCGGGCCAGCGCCAGCATGGAGAGAGGGGTCTCGTGCGCCGGCTTCACGACCATCGTGCATCCCGCCGCGATGGCAGGTCCGATCTTGCGCGTGCCCATGGCGAGCGGGAAGTTCCACGGCGTGATCATCAGGGTGGGACCCACCGGGGCCTTCATCGTGACGAGCCGAGTCACTCCGTTGGGCGCGACGGAGTAGCGGCCGTGGACGCGCACCGCCTCCTCGCTGAACCACCGGAAGAACTCCGCGCCGTACGCCACCTCGGCGCGTGACTCGGCGAGCGGCTTGCCCATCTCCAGGGTCATGAGGAGGGCAAAGTCCTCCGTGCGCTCGACGAGGAGCTCGTATGCGGCGCGCAGCAGCTCGGCGCGCTCGCGTGGGGGTGTCAGTGCCCACCCGGCCTGCGTCGCGGCGGCCGCGTCCATGGCTGCGGCGCCGTCCTCGACCGTCGCGTCGGCGACGCGGGTGAGCACGGCGCCGGTCGCGGGGTCCCGGACCTCGAACGTGTCGCCCGACGATGCGTCGAGCCACCGGCCACCGATGAGCAGCTGCTTGGGCACGTCGATGAGCAGATCCTGACGGTTCACGCTGGTCTCCAGGGGTGCGGCGGGGCTGGTTCGGGACAGGGGTTGACTTGGGTCCGGGGCGGGCGTCGCGCGGGTGGTGCTGCTGTGCTGGGACCGGTCAGACGCGGGGGATGATGCCGTTCACGCGCAGCTGCTCGAAGAGGTCGCTGAAGGACTGCACCGTGCCCTGGTAGTCGAGGAACCCGGCAACCCGGCTCTTGCCCATGTCGGCGAACGTCTCCACGGTGCGACCGAGGTCGGCGTCGGTGTGCCACCACGAGGCCAGCTCGGACGCTGCATACGGCTTGAGGCCGGTGGCCTCGACGATGCGCGCCCACACCTCGTCCGCGTGGTCCATCCGGCCCTCGAGGGGGGTAGGGGAGCCCGGGTACTCGGCGGCTTCGACCCCGAGGGCCTTGGCGACCTCGCCCCACAGGTGCCGCCACCGGAAGACCTCGCCGTTGACGGTGTTGAACGCCTCGTTCTGCGCGGCCGGGTCGGTCGTGGACCAGGCGACGTGGCGCCCGAGAAGGCGGGCGTCGGTCAGGTCGGTGACGCCGTTCCATTGCTCTGGGCTGCCCGGGAAGACAAAGGGCTCACCGGTCGCGCGGCAGATCGCGCCGTAGACGGCCAGGGTCACACCCATGTTCATGGCGTTGCCGAGGGCGTAGCCGATCAGGGTGTGGGGCCGGTGCACGGACCAGGTGAACGAGTGTTCCTCAGCGGCGGCGAAGAGGATGTCCTCCTGGACGTAGTAAAAGTTCTGGTGGGGCAGGCGCCCCTGCTCCTCGCGGAACGGGGTGTCGGCCGGAGCGCTCGCGTACGCCTCGAACGGCCCGAGGTAGTGCTTGAGCCCCGTGATGAGGGTGGCGTGGGTGAGCTGGTTCGTCGCGCACACGGCGTCGAGGGTGTTCTGGAGCATTGCACCGTTGACCGCACAGTTCTCTGCCTCGGTGGCCTGCCGCTGCCACGTCGCAAACACCACGTCGGTGATGGTGAGCCCCTCGATGGCGGCGCGGATCGACGCGGGATCCAGCACATCCGCGTAGACGTGGGTGACCCCCGGCAGTTCGTACTTCGGCGAACGAGACAAGCCGATCACGTCGAATCCCTTGTCCTGCAGGGCGATTGCAGAGCTGTAGCCAGCCATGCCGGTAACTCCAACAACGAGGGCAGAGCGCTTCATCTCTCAGATCTCCTGGGGTGCGACGGGGCAGCCAGGCGGGGGGAGGGCCTGGCTGCGACGGTGGACGGCATCGTGACGCTCATAGACCGAGGGGTCAAGTATAGGTTAACATCTCGATCACTGTCGCGAACCACTGAACGGAGTAGGGCATGCCTGAGCGCCGTCCCTGGCCCGACGAGCCGTTCCGGTCGAACGCGCCGACACGGTGTCGAACTGGTGCGGCCAGGAACCGGGTGGTCGTCCTTGATCCGAGGTACCTTCGGCGGGAAGTGGATCCGATGAGCGAGGGAATGGTCACGATGCCGGTGGGACGGTTGGGAGCACGCCTGCGCGAGGAACGGACGCGGGCGGGCCTGTCTCTCCGGGGTGCTGCGCGCGAGCTGGGCGTCTCTCCCTCCTTCGTGTCGCAGATCGAGAACGGCAAGTCCCAGCCGTCGGTCGCCACGCTGTACTCCCTGGCCCGCCTGCTCAACGTCTCCATCGACGAGCTCTTCGCCGTGGAGTCAGAGGCAGTGACACCGGAACCTGCTGCGGCGCCGGTGCGTTCGCTGAAATCTGGGCCCAAGAAGCGTGCTGCCAGCGCAGTCTCGGGCAAGCTCCCGGCGCGTTCCGACATCCGCTCGCCGTCGGAGGCCTTCCCGGAGGAGTCCGGCCACAGCCGGGTCGCTGTGACGCGGCCCGGGGAGCGCTCGCGGCTCGAGATGGACACTGGCGTCGTGTGGGAGCGGCTGGCGACCAACACCGGCCCCGACTTCGACTTCATGGAGATCATCTACCCGGCGCACAGCAGCTCGACCAGTGACGGCCGCATGCTGCAGCACGCCGGCTTCGAGTTCGGCTACCTCGTCGAGGGAGAGCTCGAGATCACCGCCGGGTTCGACGTGTTCACCCTGCGCGCTGGGGACTCCATGAGCCTGGACTCCTCCCTGCCGCACCTGCTGACGAACCGCGGTGACAAGCCGGCTCGAGGTATCTGGCTCGTCGCGCACCAGCACTGAAGAGGCAAGGCGTTCGGTATTTCTTGACACCACGGCGCGTAGCGTTAACCATGTATGAACACATGGTGTCCCTCGCGGATGCTGCGACAACGATGTCGAGAGGTGCGCATGAAGGCACTGCAGTTCGAAGGCCCCTCCGCCTTCGCGGTGAACGAGCTCGATCTTCCCCGGATCGGTGAGGACGAGGTTCTCGTCGCCAGCCGCGCCGTCGGTGTCTGCCACTCGGACATCGAGCTCCTCGAAGGCCGCTACATCATCCCGTTCGAATACCCCGTCGTCCCTGGCCACGAGTGGGCAGGGGAGGTCGTCCAGGTCGGTCGAGGCGTCTCGGGCTACGGACCGGGCGACCGGGTGGTGGGGGAGTGCGTCATCGGTAGCGACCACTTCGGATTCAGCATCAGCGGGGCCGCCGCGGAGTTCTTCGTCGCGAAGGAGTCCTGGCTGCACCGCCTGCCGGACGCGCTGTCGTGGACCCAGGGTGCGCTGGTCGAACCCTTCAGCTGCGGTTACTACGCCACGGTGCAGGCCGACAACCTCGATGCCAGCGACACCGTGCTCGTCTACGGGGCCGGTCCCATCGGTCTCGGGGTGGTCGCCGCGTCTGCGGGCAAACGAGCCAAGGTGATCGTCGCAGAGCCGTCGGCAGTCCGGTCTGGACTCGCGCAGACCTTGGGGGCAGAGGTCGCGCTCGACCCCACCTCGGCCGACTTCGCCGAGGCGGTCAGGGAGCACACGGAGGGTCGCGGACCCACCGTGGTGATCGAGGCGAGTGGGCGACCCGAGGCGATGGCGTCGGCTCTGGAGGTGGCAGGCTTCCGCGCCAGGCTGGTCTACGTCGGCATCGACGTCGGGTCCTCGGTCCCCGCGCAGCTAGGCCTCTTCCAGTCCAAAGAGCTCCAGGCCCGCGGCATCATCGGCTCGCCCGGCGTGTGGCCCCAGACCCTGCGCTTCCTGGCCAGGAGCGGAGTCGACCTGTCCCCGCTGGTGACGTGCCAGGTGCCCCTGGGCGAGGCCGGCCGTGGCATCCGGACCGTTCTCGAGGACAAGACGCAGGTCAAGGTCCACCTGACCTCAGACGCCACGCTGTAGCTCGACACGTCAACAGGCACCGGTCGGCACGAGTCGACCCGGACACTGCGACGAAGCCCGACGGGAAGGACGATCGCATGCTTGCAGGAGTGCTCTATGCACCAGGTGACCTGAGGGTCGAGGAAGTCCACGACCCCACCCCGAAGGCGGGCGAGGTCGTCATCGAGGTGTTCTACAACGGTCTCTGCGGCACCGACGCCACGGAGTACAGCAAGGGCCCGATGATGGTCCCGCTCCGTACCCGGCACCCCGGCAGCGGCCACCTGGGCCCGACCATCCTGGGCCACGAGTTCATCGGGCGGGTCGTGGCGTCTGCAGCCGACACCAGCCACTGGGTCGGCGCCACCGTGGCCTCCGGGGCAGGGGTCTCGTGCGGTGCGTGCGCGTGGTGCCGACGAGGGCGGACCAACCTGTGCGCGTCCTATTACACGCTGGGCCTGTCGACGCACGGCGGCCTGGCGCAGTTCGTGGCAGCCCCTGCCTCGACCCTCGTTGAGATTCCGGAGGGCACTCGCGACATCGATGCCGCGCTGGCGCAGCCACTTGCGGTGGGCCTGCACGCCGTCGACCGGGCCGGGATCGAGCCCGGTGACACCGTCCTCGTGCTGGGCGCCGGGGCCATCGGCTCCTTCATCCTCGCCGGCCTGACTGGTCACCAGGGCCAGGTCGTCGTGGCCGACATCGACGAGGCGAGGCTGACGGCGGCCACCACCCTCGGCGCCAGCCGAACGATCAAGCTGGATCCGGACGCCTCGACGGAGCAGGTCGCCGACCTCGTCGGCTCTCAGGTCGACGTCGTCATCGAGAGCTCCGGGGCGCCGGGGGCCGCCGCCCGGGCCCTGGACCTCGCCGTCCGCGGCGGGCGGGTCCTGCTCGTCGGACTGTCGAAAGCACCCCAGCCCATCGCTCTGTCGGGCGTGGTGCTGCGTGAGGTGGACGTCACGACGACTGTGGCGCACGTGTGTGGTGCCGACCTCCCGCGCGCCTTGGCGCTCCTCGGCGAGACGCGGCTGAGCGACGCCGTCGGGGTCAAGGCGATCGGACTTCGCGCCGTTGTCGCGGACGGGCTGATCCCCCTCGTCGCCGGCACCGCCGGCCAGAAGATCCTCGTGGACCCCCGCCGTGGCTAGGGTCGCCGTCCTGGGTGCCGGCCGCATGGGCGGTGCCATCGCCCGCAAGGTCGCAGGCGCTGGACACGACGTCACACTCTGGAATCGCACCCGCGCCCGCGCTGAGTCCGTGGCCCAGGGCTGCGAGGGCCTGGGGGTCGCACACACGGCCGCCGAGGCCGTCGACGGCGCCGCCGTCGTGCTCAGCATGATGGCTACCGGCTCCGCGACTTGCGAAGTCCTACTGGCCGAGGAAGTCCTGCGTGCCTATGCCGTCGGCGTCGTCGTCGTGGACCTCGGCACCAGCGGCATCGATGCGGCGCACCTCCTCGCCGACGGGCTGTCAGGGCAGGACGTCGCCTTCGTCGACGCGCCCGTGTCGGGAAGCGTCCCGGCCGTCGACGGTGGGACCCTGCTCGTGATGGCAGGGGGGACGCAGGAATCCATCGCGCGTGTCGAGCCGGTGCTCGGCGCCATCGCGCGACGGGTGATCCGGGTCGGGGATCCCGGGGCCGGTCAGGTGATGAAGCTCGCCGTGAACCTCGTCCTGCACGACCTCAACGCCGCGGTCGCCGAGTCGCTTCGCCTGGCCGAAGGGGCCGGGCTCACGCGCGAGGACGCCTACACAGTCCTCCAGGAGAGCGTGGTCGGCGCTCCCTACGTGCAGTACAAGCGCGCCGCCTTCTTGGACACTTCGACACCCGTCGCCATGACGCTGACTCTGGTCGCCAAGGACCTCCAGCTCATCACCGACCAGGCCAGACGCACAGGTGCGCCGGCCGTGGTGACCGAGCAGGTGCTCCATGCGGTCCAGCTCGCCGTCGAGTCGGGTTTCGGGGACCGGGACATGGCGGACCTCAGCCGCGCTTGAGCGCGCCGACAGGTTGAAGAGAACTTCCAAGGCGTAAACCCCTTGTGAACACCACGAGGCAAGTTGTACAGTCACACGCAACGCAAGGCAGTCGTTCCTGTGAACACTGCGGATGACCTCGACGAGGAGGCACGGGATGGCAACGACCGAAGGCGCCCACGGCACCAGCGCGCGGCGAACCCTGCCCGTCCTGTCCCGTGGACTTGGGACGGTCCTCGTGGCCCTCGTCCTCCTCGTGGTCGTCTCGGTCGTCTTCGCCCCGAGCAGCATGAGCTCCGGTGCACTCCAGGGGATGCTCCCGTTCGCCGCCGTGCTGGCGATCGTGGCCATCGGTCAGACCCTGGTCGTCATGCAGGGCGGGTTCGACCTGTCCGTCCCCGGCTCGGTGTCCATCGTCGTCGTCATCGTCACCCATCAGGCCTACGGCAATGATGCGAAGGTCCTTCCTGCTGCCCTGATGGCCCTCGGCGTCGTCCTCGTCGCAGGACTGGTCAACGGGTTGCTGATCGGTCGCATGGGCCTGAACCCCATCGTGGCGACCCTCGGCGTGAACGCCCTTCTGTATGCCGGCGTCCTCGGGATCTCCGGTGGCACCCCTCGACAGACGACTGACCTGCTCGCCAGCCTGGCCGGTGGGACGGTCCTGGGGGTCCCCAACTCGTTGATCGTCGCGGTGGTCACCGTGGCGATCACCACCCTGGTGGTCAAGCGCACCGTCGCCGGCCGCAGGTTCGAGGCGGTGGGGGCGAACGGCAAGGCGGCCTGGGCCACCGGCCTGCGGGTCCAACGACACCGCGCCGGCGGCTACGTGGCAGCGCAGGTGCACTACTGGTTGGGGGCCTTACTCCTCGCAGGCATCCTCAACAAGCCCACGGCCTACCAGGGCGACCGGTACCTCCTCCCCTCCGTGGCAGCCGTCGTCCTCGGCGGGACCTCCCTGCTCGGTGGCCGGGGCAACATCGCGGCGACGGCGATCGCCGCGCTCTTCCTGACCCAGCTCGACCAGCTCGTGCTGGCCCTCGGCGTCAACTTCGCCGTCGAGACGCTCGTCCAGGCAGCCGCGTTCGCCATCGGCGTGGCCCTCTACTCGATCGATTGGCGCCGCCTACGAGAACGGTTCGCCCGCGCTCCCGGTCCGGCCGCGTCCCACCCCTGACACTGCGCCCCACACGCCTCGTTCTCGAACCACGCCGTCGCCGCATCGCATCCCCTGACGCGGCTCTACCCAACGCTGTCCCATGCACCACAGAAAGGTCCAGAACCATGAAGGAATCCACGAGCAAGATCCGGCTGATGGCCTCGTGCGGCGCCATCGCCGTCTCGCTGGCAGCCTGTGCCAGCACCGGAACGACGGCCGGCGGTGACACAGGTGGATCGGCCGGTGGCGCGACCGTGGCCGGCGCCCCGTCCTGGTGCGGCACCAAGAAGATCACCCTCGGCCTGACCGACGGTTTCGGCGGCAACAGCTGGCGACTGGTCACGACGGCCGCGGCCAAGGAGGAGATCGCCAAGTGCCCCAGCGTCACGAACTTCACGTACGCGGACGGGCAGGGTGACACGCAGAAGGCCATCTCCGACATCCAGGGCCTCGTGGCCAAGGGCGTGAACGCCATGGTGGTCTTCCCCGACGCGGGCAACGCCATGCTGCCGGCGCTGCGGAGCGCCTACAAGGCCGGTGTCGTCACGGTGCCGTATCGCGTGAATCCCGGTGGTACGGCGAAAACCGACTACAACGTGTGGGTGGGCGCCGACTTCACCACGGACGGCAAGAACTGGGGCGACTGGATCGTCAAGAACCTTCCCGCAGGCGGCAACATCCTCTTCCTGTCCGGCCCTGCTGGGAACAGCCAGGGCGTGGACGAGCTCAAGGGCATGAAGTCCGTGCTCGACTCCAGCGGCAAGTACAAGTTCATCGGGCAGTCGCCGTTCGAGGTCACGAACTGGGACCCGTCCAAGACGCAGCAGGTGCTGAGTGCGGCGATCGCCAAGTACCCGAAGATCGACGTCATCGTCTCCGACTTCGGTCCCTCCCTCGTGGGTGCACTGCCGGAGTTCGAGAAGTCAGGCCGGTCCATCCCGATGCTCGCCACGTCCGACGGCAACGTCCTCTCGTGCTTCTACGAACAGCACAAGGCCAAGAACCCGGACTTCAAGCTCATGACCGTCGCCACCGGGAACGACAACGCCCGACTCGCCGTCCAGTGGGCCGTCGCGCTCGCCACCGGCGGCAAGACGCCGACCGACGAGGTGTTCAAGGCGCCGATCTTCGAGGACTCGATCAGCTCTCAGCCGCACCCGGTCACCTGCGAGAAGGCCCTGCCCGGTGACGTCTACCTCTCCGCCCAGATGGCCGGCGAGGCCCAGGCCAAGTTGCTGAAGTAAGCCCACGTGAGGCGATCCCATGTCGAAGATGCACGTTGATGTCCAGGACGGATCCATGAGCGACCAGACGCAGGACCGGACGCCGGTCGACCTCGCCATCGACCCCAGGTCGGCGATGAGGCTGACCGAGATCAGCAAGCACTACGACGGAGTGGCCGCTCTCACCGACGTCTCCCTGACCATCAGGCCTGGAGAGGTGCACGCGCTGCTCGGGGAGAACGGAGCCGGCAAGTCGACGCTCATGGGCGTCGCCACCGGCTCCGTCCCTCCCGACGGTGGCACGATCGAGGTCGACGGAGAGCCCATCGACTCCCTCACTCCTGCGCGGGCGACGAGGCTCGGGATCGCGATCGTCCACCAGCACCCGGCGGTCATGCCCGACATGACCGTGGCGGAGAACATCCGGGTGGCCGTCCAGGCCGACCACCTCGGTGGCCGCAAGGCCGCGGAAGCAACCATGCGCCAGGTTCTGGACGACGTGGGGTCCACTGCGCACCTCGAGGACCGGGTCGACTCCCTCAGCGTCGCGCAGCGACACCTGCTCGAGCTGGCCAAGGCGATGCTCGCCAAGCCGTCCATCCTCATCCTCGACGAGCCGACCGCCCCGCTGGGCCCTGAGTCGGTCGACCGCCTCTTCGCGTGGGTCAAGCGGGCGGCCGATCGGGGAACCGCAGTCGTCTACATCACCCACCGGCTCGCCGAGGTGCGCGAACTCGCGCAGCAGGTCACGGTTCTGCGCGACGGCCGCGTCCGGGGAACGGCAGAGGTCGACAACATCACCGACGACGAGCTGCTGGCCCTCATCGTCGGTCGCCAGCTCGAGTACACCTTCCCGCCGAAACGTCCCGACGCCCTCGATGCCCCCGAGTTCCTCACCGTCGAGAACCTGTCCGGCAAGGGATTCCACGACGTGTCGTTCACTGCCAGCCGCGGGGAGGTGCTGGGGATCTCGGGAATCGTCGGCAACGGTCAGAGCGACCTGCTGCGCGCCCTCAACGGGCTCGAGCCGTTCACCGGCACCGTCAAGATCGGCGACAAGGACCACACGACGAAGCAGCTGGCGCACGCGACGGCATACCTCCCGGCCGACCGGCACGTCGAAGGTCTGATGATGACCCTGTCCGTCCGCGAGAACGCGGCACTCACCGCGCTGGGCCGGTTCCGCAAGGGGTGGCTCCTGGACCGTGGCGCAGAGGTCTCGACCGTGGGTGCGGAGCTCAAGGACCTGGCCGTCAAGACTGCCTCGCAGGAGACGGAGGTCTCGGCGCTGTCTGGCGGCAACCAGCAGAAGGTCGTGCTCGCCCGGGCCCTGCTGTCCCAGCCCAGGCTGCTCGTCGCCGACGAACCCACCCAGGGCGTCGACGTGGGCGCGCGCGCCGAGATCTACCGCATCCTTCGGGAGGTCTCGGACAGTGGTGTCCCCGTGGTCGTCGCGTCCTCCGACGCCAAGGAGCTCGAAGGGCTCTGCGACCGCGTCATCGTGATGTCGCGGGGTGGAGTGGTCAACACCTTCGCCGGCCCGGACGTCACCGAGAGCAACCTCATCGACGCCGCCGTGCGCGCGACGAGCCGGACGAAGTCCAAGGACCGGCAGGGCGTGGCCACCAGCTCGACCAGGACGAGCCGCTTCCTGCAGGGTGACTACGCGCCGGTCCTGATCCTCGCCCTGGTCATGATCGCCCTGGGCGGCTACATCTACGCGCAGAACCCCCGGTTCCTCTCGACGTTCAACATCACCGCCGTCACGATGTCCTGCGCCGCACTGGGATTCATCGCGCTGGGCCAGACCGTCGCGCTGCTCTCCGGGGGCATCGATCTCTCCGTGGGACCGCTGGCCGGGTTCGTCGTCGTGATCGGCTCGTTCTTCCTGGTCAACGGGAAGTCACCCATGTTCATGGCGCTGGGGATCGTGCTGATGGTGCTGACCTCGGCGGGCGTCGGAGCGATCAACGGCTCACTGATCCGCTATGCCAAGTTCACCCCCGTAGCCGCGACGCTGGCTGCCTACATCGGCCTGCAGGGGCTGAGCCTGCTGCTGCGCAGTGCTCCGGGTGGCAACATCGCGGACGGGGTGACGGCCTTCCTCCAGCTCGGGGTCGGTCCCGTGCCCAACGTCTTCATCCTGCTCGTGGTCGCCACCATCGCGATGGAGCTGCTGCTCCGATACAGCGGGTGGGGGAGGCGGCTGCGGGCTGTCGGCTCCGACGAGGGCTCAGCCCGACGGGTCGGCGTCAAGGTCGACCGCACCGTGGTCCTCGGCTACGTCGTCGCGTCCTTGTTCGTCTTCCTCGGTTCGGTCGTCCTGCTGGTGCAGCTCGGGATCGGCGACCCCACGCAGGGTGTCGGCTACACGCTCAGCAGCATCACGGCGGTCGTCCTGGGCGGCACCAGCCTCCTGGGTGGGCGCGGGACGTTCGTCGGGACCCTTCTCGGCGCCGGCCTGATCGTCGAGCTGCTCAACGCGACGGTCTTCCTCGACCTCTCGCAGACGTGGCAGTACCTGTTCCAGGGCGGGCTCATCGTCGCCGCCGCCGTCATCTACGGGCGCGTCCGCGGCGCCCGCGCCAGCATCTAGACCAGGAGGACACCCCTATGCGGGCAGCACGCTTCCACGGAAAGTCCGACATCCGCGTCGAGGACGTCGACGTCCCCCAGATCCACGAGCACGACGAGGTACTGGTCGAGGTCCTGTGGTGCGGCATCTGCGGCACCGACCTCCACGAGTACATGGTCGGTCCCATCGTCACGCCGGTGACGCCTCATCCGCTCACCGGCGTGACGCTTCCACAGGTGCTGGGCCACGAGTTCTCCGCGCGGGTGGTGGAGGTCGGGCGGAGCGTCAGTGACGTGTCGGTCGGTGACCGGGTCGCGATCATGCCGGCCATCGTCTGCGGGCGGTGCCGCTTCTGCCGGGAGGGCCTGGGTCACCTCTGCGAGAAGTTCGCCTGCACCGGCCTGTCGGCAGAGACGGGTGGCCTCGCGCAGTACGCGGTGCTCAAGGAGTACCAGGTGAGCAGGTTGCCCGACTCCGTGTCCGACATCGAAGGCGCCGTCGTCGAACCCGCCAGCGTTGCGGCCTATGGCATCGACCGCGTCGGCGTGCGCGGTGGCGACATCGTCCTGGTCACCGGTGCAGGCCCGATCGGCGTCTTGTCGGCGATGTACGCCAGCGCCCTGGGTGCCACGACCGTCGTGATCGCCGAGCCGAACCCCAACCGTGCGGCGCTGGCCAGGGCCATGGACATCGGTCCGGTGGTGGACCCCACCCAAGACGGCTTCGCGGACTTCATCGCCGAGACGACAGAGGGGCGAGGTGTTGACATCGTCGCCGAGTGCTCCGGCTCCACCCCGGGGCTCACCACGGCGATGGACAGCGTGCGCACCCGCGGCCGGATCGTCCAGACGGGGCTGCACACCAGGCCGGCGACCATCGACGCGATGCGGTTGTCGGAGAAGGACATCAGCTACATCGGCAGCTGGTGCTACCTCATCACGGACTGGCCGCGCATCATCCGGCTGATCGCGTCGGGCAAGTACCCGGTCGCCAAGGCGGTCACCACGCAGATCGGTCTGGAGGACGTCGTGACCCGAGGCTTCGACGTCCTTGTCAACCCGACGGGTGACCAGCTCAAGGTCCTCGTGTCGCCGACGACGTCGGCCTGAGGGGACGGTCATGGCGATCACCATCCAGGCCATCCACCACGTCGGCCTCGTCGTCCGGGACCTCGACCGGTCGATCTGGTTCTACCACGACCTCCTCGGGCTGCCCTTCGTCAACGAGCCGACGCCATGGTTCGAGGGACCGGAGCTGGCCGCCGGCGTGGGGGTGCCCGGGGCCCGGCTCCGTCAGGTCTCCCTGCTCGCCGGCGAGACCATCATGGAGCTCATCGAGTATGCCGAGCGGCCCGGCGGCGGCCCCCAGCCACCACCCAACAACAACCTCGGCGCGGCACACGTGTGCTTCAAGGTCGCCGACGTCGCGGCGACCAAGGCCGAGCTGGAAGGCCACGGGGTGCCGTTCTACTCCGAGGTGAACGTCGTCGACGACGGGCCGCTCGCCGGGTGGCGCTGGGTCTACTTCAGCGACCCGGACGGGCTCGCACTCGAGCTGGTCGAGATCGCCTACTACGACGGGGATGCACGCCAGCTGGCGGCCGCCGAGTACCTGCGGACACGACCGTCGAAGGAACAGGCCGAGAGCCGCGTGCTCGTCTGAGACGCACCCTGCCGCGGCACCCCACCCGTGTCACCCGCCCCCCAACTTTCTTGCACAGACCCGAGGAGAACTCATGGTTTCGCCGACATACGGCACCAACGCCGTCGACTGGGAGAACCGCCTGGACATGGACCGGCTGCGCTCGGAGCGGTTGGCACGCCTCAAGGCGGAGCTCGACCGGTCGGACCTCGGTGCCCTGCTGACGTTCGACTTCCACAACATCCGCTACATGACCAGCACCCACATCGGCACCTGGGCCATGGACAAGATGATCCGGTTCGCGTTGCTCCCTCGGGGCGGCGACCCGGTGCTGTGGGACTTCGGCTCCGCCGCGAGCCACCACACCCTGCAGGCCCAGTGGCTCGACGAGCCGCACAGGGCATCGGGACGCGGTGACCGCTACGGATCCAGGGCCGGTATCTCCACCCTGCGCGGGGCGATCTCGCCGGCTGCAGGTCGCGCCGAGGACGTCGCGCGCAAGGTCGCCGAAGTGATGCGGGACTTCGGTCTGGAGGGTCAGCCGATCGGCGTCGACATCGTCGAACCCCCTGTCGCCGCAGCGCTCAAGGCCGCGGGCCACGAGGTCGTCGACGGGCAGCAGGTCTTCCTCGAGGCGCGACGACTCAAGACGCGCGACGAGATCGGCTTGCTCACCCAGGCTGCATCGATGGTCGATGCCGCCTACGACCACCTGTACGAGTTCCTGCGGCCCGGGATCAAGGAGAACGAGTGCGTCGGCGTCGTGAGCAAGGTCCTCTACGACCTCGGATCGGAGCACGTCGAGGGCGTCAACGCCATCTCCGGCGAGCGGTGCGCTCCGCATCCGCACGTATTCAGCGATCGCATCATCAGACCCGGAGACCCGGCCTTCTTCGACATCCTGCACAGCTTCATGGGGTACCGGACCTGCTACTACCGCACCTTCGCCGTCGGCAGCGCCTCGCGGGGCCTGCGAGACGCCTACACGATCTGTCGCGAGTACATGGACCGCGCGATCGACCTGGTGAAGCCTGGTGCCACCACCGCGGACATCGTCTCGGTCTGGCCGACGGCGCAGGAGTTCGGGTTCGCGAACGAGGAGGCGGCGTTCGCCCTGCAGTACGGCCACGGGATCGGGCTGTCGATCTGGGAGCGGCCGATCTTCAGCCGCATGACGTCGCTCGAGCACCCCGAGACCCTCGAGGAGGGCATGGTCTTCGCGCTCGAGACCTACTGGCCGTCCGCGGACGGTTGGGGCGCCGCGCGCATCGAGGAGGAGCTCGTCGTGACCAAGGACGGGTGCGAGGTCATCACCAAGTTCCCGGCGGAGGACCTGCTCGTCGCCGGCAAGCGCTACTACACGACCGGCGGCTACCTGCCGACGGTCCGGGACAGCCAGTCCCACCTCAACACCACCAGGTCGACGTCCGCCGTCGGCGCCGGGGAGGAGAGCCGATGAGGTCGCCACTGTCCGACCACGTCTACGGGCAGCACGCGTCCGTGCTGCCACCGCAGGACCAGACCCGGCACGACGATGACGACATCGACCTGGCCGTACGCATGGGCCTCTACCGCAGCATGCGCGAGATGCGTGTCTTCGAGAAGCGCGCGTACGACCTGTTCATGAAGCAGCTGGTCAAGGGGACCAGCCACCTCTCACTGGGGATGGAGGCCATCGCCGCGGGCTTCGGCCAGGCGATGCGAGCCGACGACTACACCTTCGCGACCTACCGCGGACATGCCCACACCCTCGCCCGCGGCGTACCGATGACCCCCGTCCTCGCCGAGCTCCTGGGACGTGCCAACGGACTGCTCGGTGGCAAGGGCGGATCGATGCACCTCACCAGCATCGAGCACGGGATGATGGGTTCCTACGCGATCATCGGCGCCCACCTCACCATCGCCAACGGTGCAGCGTGGTCGGCACAGGTCCGCGGCTCGGGCCAGGTGGCCGTGTGCTTCTTCGGTGACGGCACCACCAACATCGGCGCCTTCCACGAGGCCCTCAACTACGCCGCCGTCTACAAGCTGCCGATCGTCTTCGTGTGCGAGAACAACATGTACATGGAGTACACCTCGATCTTCGACATCACCGCCGTGGAACGACCCGCGGCAGACCGCGCGTCGGCCTACGGCCTCGAACCGGTGCTCCTCGACGGGAACGACGCCGACGAGGTCTACCTCGCCGCAGGCCGCGCCCTCGACCGGGCCCGGGCGGGCGACGGCCCGAGCCTGATCGAGGCGGTGACCTACCGGCACGGCGGCCACTCACGCGCAGACCCGGGCAAGTACCGCCCCACCGACGAGGTCGAGGCCTGGAAGGCTTACGACCCCCTCGACGTCTACCGCGACCGGCTCATCAGGCTGGGTGTGCCCGCCGATGAGCTGCTCGCCATCGATGCCGAGGTGTTGACCACGGTCGACACGGCCACGCAGGAAGCGATCGCCGGTGACCTGCCCTCACCGGAAAGTGCCTTCACGGATCTCTGGGCGGATGGAGGCTGGTCATGGCGCAACTGACGTACCGCGACGCCGTCGCACGAGGGATCGCCCAGGAGATGCGGCGCGACGAACGAGTCCTGCTCGTCGGTGAGGATGTCGCCGGCGCAGGAGGAGTGTTCAAGACGACGGTCGGCCTGCTCGACGAGTTCGGCCCGACCCGGGTCGTCGACACCCCCATCTCGGAGCAGGCGATCCTCGGCGCCGCCATGGGGGCCGCGATGACGGGTTTGCGCCCGGTCGCCGAGATCATGTTCTCGGACTTCTTCGCTGTCTGCTGGGACATCGTCGTCAACCAGATCGCCAAGACGCGCTACATGACGGGCGGCCAGGTCAGCTTGCCGCTGGTCATCAAGACCGGCAACGGTGGAGGGCTGCGCTTCGGCGCGCAGCATTCCCAGTCGATCGAGAACTGGGCCATGGCGGTGCCTGGCCTCAAGGTCGTCACGCCGTCCACGCCCGAGGACGTCGTCGGCCTCATGGCGGCGGCCATCCGTGACGACGACCCGGTCATCTTCTGTGAGCACAAGGGCTTGTATGCGTCTAAGGGAGAGGTCCCGGACGGCGACATCGTCGACTCACTGGGTACCGCGAAGGTTCGCCGTCCGGGAAAGGACGCCACGATCCTCTCGCTCGGGATGATGGTGCCACGAGCACTTGCTGCGGCCGAGGCCCTCGCCACCCGAGGCATGGACGTCGAAGTCATCGACGTCCGCTCGCTCGTCCCCCTGGACACTCAGACGATCCTCGGTTCGATATCGCGGACCGGGCGACTCTTCACGGTGGAGGAGAACCCGCAGCTGCTCGGATGGGGTGCGGAGATCGCTTCCATCGCCAGCGACGAGTGCTTCTGGGACCTCGATGGCCCGATCCAACGGATCACCACCCCCCACATCCCGCTGCCGTCAGCCGACTCCCTCGAGGACCTCGTCATGCCTTCCGAGGAGAGCATCGCTGCCACGATCGAAAAGGCGCTGCAGTCGTGACGCCAGGACGGGAGGGGCGGGTCGCCGTCACGATGCCCCAGCTCGGCGAGACCGTCGCCGAGGGAACCGTCCTGCGCTGGCTCAAGCAGGTGGGCGACACCGTGGCCGACCAAGAGCCGTTGCTCGAGATCTCGACGGACAAGGTCGACGCCGAGGTGCCCTCGCCGGCCGGGGGAGTGTTGGCCGAGATCGTCGTCGGCGAGGACGAGACCGTCGACGTCGGGACCGTCCTCGCCCACGTCTCGCCCGGTGCTGGATCGACCGGGCTGCTGGCCGAGGCCGCGGGCGAACCGCCCGTTGCGCCGATGGCCGAGGAGCGCTCGCCGTCACCCCCCAGCGACGAGCGCTCCTCTCCAGCCACGCCGGCTCCGTCATCGCCGGAGTCGGACCAACCCGGGGATTCCGCGGACCATCCGCAGGCGTCCGCCGGGCCACGCCACCGGCACTCACCCCGCGTACGGCGGTTGGCGCACGACGGTGGAGTCGATCTGGCCACCCTCACGGGAACGGGTCCCGGTGGGCGCGTCACGCCGGGTGACGTGGAAAGGGCGACCAGTGCCGAAGAGTCGGAAGCCCTGCCCGGGCACGCGGCTCCTCGACCCCTGCCCCATCAGTCGAGGGACTCCGGCGTGTCCGACCATCGTGCGTTCCGCACCATCGTCGCCGAGGTCGATGTCCCGTCAACGCAGTGGCTCAGCCGCTCCGAGGCCGCACCCCACCCAGTACCGGGTCCGGCGGCCGCGACGATGGTCGCGGCGGTCGCTGGCGCCCTGAGGGGGCACCCATCCCTCGTGGCACCCGGTGCCGACGTGGCTGCCGGGGACCTGGCCGTCTCGTGGTCCACCGACTCGCAGACCATCTCGTCGTTGCTGTCCCAGGCAGCCGACCTCAACGTCGGGGGGGTGGCCCAGCGGTTGCTCGCCGGAGCCGGCACCGACGTTGACACGGCAGGCGTCGGCTTCACGGTGTCCTTACTCCAGGACGGTGACGCCCTGTTCGAGGTGACGGCACCCCCGCCCGGTCACGTCGCGACGATCGCCTTCGGTCCTCCGACCGAACGCGTGGTCGTGGTTCACGCAGACGGCTCACCCAGCATCGCCATCCGTCCGAGGTCCTACGTGGCCATGAGCCACGACCCCGCAACCGTGCCGAAGGCGCAGGCCCTCGCGTTCCTCCGGGACGTGGTCCGCAGGGCCGGCTCCCGCACCTAGCGTCCAGACACCAGCAGAAGCTCGGAGACCCCCATGCCCACCCCCATCCACCACCTGGCCTACTCGACGTTGGTCCACCCCGGCGACACCTGGGAAGAGATGCGCGAGAGCCTCGAGACGTATGCGCCCCAGGTGAAGGCGCGCGTGTCCCCGGACAGCCCGTATGCCGTGTCCCTGCGGATCTCGGGCGCCTCCGCGCAGACCCTCGCCGGCGATCCCGTGGAACGAAAGCGGCTGTGCCACTGGCTCGACGAGAACGACATGTACGTCTACACCGTCAACGCGTTTCCCCACGGGCCGTTCAAGGGTCGCAGCGTCATGGAGGACGTCTACGAGCCCGACTGGAGCACGCAGGAGCGTGTCACCTACACCTGCCAGGTGGCGGACATCCTCGCTGAGATCGCCCCGGCATCCGTGTCGCCCTCGATCCAGACCGCGCCTCTGGCTTTCCGCCCCAAGGTCACGTCCGACGCCGACGTGGCTCTCCTGACCGAAAACCTCCTGCAGGTCGTCGCCCACCTCGTCGACCTCGAGGCGCGGACCGGGCGGCGGGTGAAGCTCGCGCTCGAGCCCGAGCCCTACTGCTACCTCGAGACCACGGCGGAGACGATCACCTACTTCCAGGAGCGGATCTGGTCGCGAGCGGGAATGGCCACCTTCGCGCGGCTGAGCGGGCTGCCGATCAGTGAGGCGATCGGTGCCCTGCGCCGTCACCTCGGTGTTGTGTTCGACATCTGCCACCAGTCCGTGGAGTTCGAGGACATCGCCGGGTCCCTCGAGTCCCTCGTTGACGCGGGAGTGCCGATCTTCAAGCTGCAGGCGGCCGCCGCGCTGTGGGTGCCGAAGGTGGACGAGGAGACGGTCGACGCGCTCGACGCCTTCACCGACACGATCTACCTCAGCCAGACCACCGAGTCCCGTGGGGGCGAGCTGACGCGGATGCTCAACCTCTCCGACGCGATCGTCGCCTGGCGCAAGGACCCCGGGGGCGAGCGGGAGTGGCGCACGCACTTCCACGTGCCGGTGTTTCTCGACGATCTGGGTCCGTTCCGGACCACCCGCCCCGGTATCGAGGCCGCGCTGCGAGTTCACGCGGACCTCGATCTCTCGGACCACCTCGAGATCGAGACGTACACCTGGGACGTGCTCCCCAGCCACCTCAAGACCGGCAATATCGTCGACTACGTCTCGCGCGAGCTCGAGTGGATGCGAGACACCCTCGCTGTTAGTCGCACCCGACCGGGCTGGCAGCACGTCGATCCTGAGTGACCCGCGTCCCGGGTGGAGTCGCAGGTCGGAGGGCTGCAGGGGCAGTCTGCATGCTCGCCTCCACCTGGTTCATGCCGAGCCTCCAGAGTCCGCATGATCGGCACACCTGCTCAACTTCGCCACCCCCCGTCATGGGGCGGCAGCACGCAACCGCTCGAGAAGCGGTAGCGGTTGCCTCGTTCAAGACGTGTTGCTGTGTAACCCCCCGCCCATCCGGCTCCAGGGAGATTCAATACTTCGAACCCGGAAATTTCGCGTTACGAGTCAGACTCAACACGGCGCTCGTCAGTACCCGTCAACGCGCAGACCTACGCCTGGCCGCCTGCAATGCCCGCACGTTGAGGTCCCATACGGCTCTCGGCTATGCGAAAGCCGTATGGTTTCCCGGATCGTGCGGCCGCCCGGTCGAGATTGACGAGCGGTATTGAGAGTCAGTGAGAACTGACCAGCAATGATGAGTGCGCCATCAGGGACTCGAACCCCGAACCCGCTGATTAAGAGTCAGCTGCTCTGCCAATTGAGCTAATGGCGCGCGAAGAGAGACATTAGCAGGACGACGCCGGGGACGTGAAATCGGCTCCTGAAAGGTTCATGAGCGACCTCGACGACGGGCTGCTGCGACGAGCGCGGTCCCCGCGGCGACCGCCAGAGCACCCACGCCGAAAGCAAGTCCGAGGCGCATCGACTGACCGCCGTTGTCGCCGGAAGCCGTTGCTGCGGCAGGGCTTTCGGTCGAAGCGGCGGAGCTGGGGGAAGGGGAGGCCGCGCTGTTTCCGGGAGTCATGGTCGGCCCTGACGTCGGGCTGGACTGCGCTGCCTTGATGGTGAAGCTCGTGGTGTCGGAGACGGGGTGGCCGTCCTCGCTGACGACGCGGAACGCCACCTTGTAGACACCGTTGGGCAGGTCCGCTTTGAGCTCCTCGGTGACGGTCGTCCCCGCCACCTTGGGGCGCCCGTTGCCGACGTCCCCTGACGGACCGGTGACCGTGACGGTGGCGAAGGTGGTGCCGATCGGCTCGTCGAACGACAGGGTCACCGTGGTGGGAACGGTCGACACGGTGGCGCCGTCGCCGGGCGTGATGGACCTCAGGGCCGCATGGGCCTCGGCAGAGACTGCCCCGATGATCGAGGACAGCACGCCGAGCAGCAGGCCCAGCACGGCCACCCAGACGGTGATGCGGATGGTCCTGCGCTTGCCCTCGGATTCCATGAACACCACGCCATCTTGCCCGACGAGACCCAGACGGCCAGCTGTCGGGTGTCGAGGTCGTGGGGACACCTGCGTCATGAGGAGGCGGTCGGGGAGATCCCCGGACCGCCCACGGGCCACAGCCGGGACACGACGATCCCCGTGATTGCCGCCCAGGGCACGGTGCCGAACCGGCGGGAGTCGATCGAGTCCGCGCGGTGGTCGCCGAGGACGAAGACCTCGCCCGGCGGGACCACGACGGGGCCGAACCAGGTCCCGTCGACGCTGGGCTGGTCGAGGTAGGGCTCGGGGACCTCCACGCCGTCGACGACGAGGAGGCCGTCGGCGATGCCCACCTCGTCCCCGGGGAGGCCTGCCACCCGCTTCACGAGGTCGGCCCCGTCCGGTCCGCGCAGCACCACGAGCTGGCCCCGCGCGGGTCGGGCGGACCCGACGCCCCACGTGCGCACCAGCAGGTGGTCGCCGGGACGCAGCGTGGGCTCCATGCTCTGCGACCGCACCCGGACCGGGTGCCCGACGAGTCCGAGGAGCAGCACGACCACCACTGCGAGGACGAGCGAGACCGGGAGCAGGCGACGAGAGCCGAGCGCGGTCTTCGTACGCGGTGCGAGAACCGCCGGAGCAGCGCCGGCGACCATCAGGTGTAGCCGAGCAGCGCAGCGCCCCAGAGCCCGAGACCGACGACGAGAAGCGTGCCGGTGGCGCGGTGGCGCGGGGCGCCAGGGAGCAGGGCGAGGAGCGCGACGACGGTCCACAGCTCGGCCGTGAGGACCACCACGTCCACCGCCTGCACTCCCCAGACGGCGGGGTTGCCCTCGAGCCCGGGCATCACCGGCACACCTGGCCCGATGGTGCCGGGAATCGGTTGGTGCACCAGCACGCCCGACCCGTGGCCCGCGTGGTCGCCGAGGCCCGCCCCGGGGCCCACAGGGATGCCGACCGTGCGGCTGACCACGTACGCGAGGACGGCGAACACCGTGCCGACCAGACCCACGACAGCGGTCGTGACCGTGGGACCGCGCAGCAGCCGCCACGCGAGCGCGGCCTGGGCCGCGGCCAGGACGAGGACAAAGGCTCCGTACACCCACCACGCCCTCAGGTGCGCCGGGACGACCGTGACGTGCAGTGCCGCCGTCAGCGCGGCTGCGGACGCAGCTGCGGACAGCGACCGGACCCGCGGGAGGCGAGCGACGACCGATCCGCGATCGGGGTCACCGACGTAGGTGGCTTCCTCTGGCCCGGGTACCCGGAGGCCGGGTGTCCCGACGGTCGCACCGTCGGTGGGGAGGCTCATCAGCCCAGCACCGGGTCGTCCACAGGTTCGGGCAGAGGGTGGCACGGGTCGCCCAACGGGTCGTCCCCGGCCTCCGGGCCGACCACCTCGAACTGGCTCATCATGTCGTGGTCCTCATGGACGAGGTTGTGGCAGTGGATCATGTACTTCCCCCGCCCCTCGAACCGGACGAGCACGCGCACCGTCTCCTTCTCGCCGACATAGACCACGTCCTTGGGGCCGCGCTCGTGGGGCAGCGGCGGCTTGCCGTTGCGGTCCAGGACCTTGAAGTCGACCAGGTGGATGTGCGTCGGGTGGAACCAGCCGCCCGAGAGGTTGCGGATCTCCCACAGCTCCACGTCCCCGTCGCGCGGGCTGGCCTCCACCAGCGTGTGACCGCTGCGGACCACGTCGTCCCATGTGTGGCCGTTGATGGTGAACCTGCCGTTCTGGCGCACCATGTCGATGCGGCGCGTGGCCACGGCCTGGTCGGCGGTGAGGGACATCACGCGGTTCGCGGGGTTCAGCACGTCGGGAACGCTGTTGTCCGTGGGATCGAAGTCGTCCCCCACCACCGTGAACGCCATCACCTTGTCGGTGTTGCTGTAGTTGATGTTGTTCTTAGGGCTGGTGTTTCTCAGCACCACCCGTCGGCCCGCCGGGTACCTGCTGAAGTCGATGACGACCTCGTACCGCTCGCCCATCCCGTGCCGGAACGCCCTCACCACCTGTGGTGCAGGCATCAGCCCACCGTCGGTGGCGATGATGGTGAAGGGCTCACCCGAGTCCAGCGACCACGAGTAGGACCGCGAGACCGACGCGTTGAGGAGGCGGAACCGGTACTTGCGCCGCTTCACGCGCATGTCCGGCCAGGGGCGCCCGTTGACCAGGATCACGTCGCCGTACATCCCCGACCCGTCGTTGGTGTTCCACAGCAGGGAGCCGTCGGTCTGGAACATCGCGTCGCTGACGAGCAACGGCACGTCGAACTCGCCGTGGGGGATGGGCAGCGAGCGTTCCAGCGGGTCGTGGAGGTGGTACTGCGCCGCAAGGCCCATGAGGACGTTCTCCGCCGTGTGGTGGACGCCGTGGTCGTGGTACCAGAGCGTGCGCGCGGCCTGGGAGTTCGGGTACGTGTAGTCCTTCCACTGCCCCGGGTTCGTCACGTCGCTCGCGTAGCCGTCGAACTGTGGTTTGGAGGCCGACCCGTGGAGGTGGACCGAGGTCCACGAGGCGTACTTGAGGACAGGGTGCCGTGAGGGGAGGTTGTTGACGTGTCGCACCACGGCCTGCCGCCCCTGTTCGACCTCGATGGTCGGTCCGGGAACGAGCCCGTTGTAGCCCCACAGGGGCGTCTTGAACCCGGGGAGCACATCGGCCATGAGCGGCTTCATCTCCACGCGGTAGTGGTCGGTCGTCCCGTAGCTGCGGTAGGGCGGCAGGACCGGTGGCACCGCGAAGGGGACGGTGAAGGGTGCCGGCAGCTTGCTCGAAGCCAACCGTGACGTGAGCACGGAACCGGCATGCACCGCCCGCTCCAGGGGCAGTGCGAGAGCGGCGCTGCCGAGGACCCCGGCTTTGAGCAGGTCGCGGCGGGACAGTGGTACGGGCATCGGTGTCGACACGGTGATTCCCCCTCCAGCGGGTGTGTGTCGAGGCTAGGGAGGGGGCCTTCGGAAAACCTTTTGGCGGACGCCGCTTTCGGGGTGCGCGGGGCACGGGGTGGGCGACGCAGACGCGAACGGCCCCGGTCTGCATCTCTGCGGACCGGGGCCGTTTTCGTATGGGGTGAGCGACGGGGCTTGAACCCGCGACCCCCGCGACCACAACGCGGTGCTCTACCAGCTGAGCTACGCCCACCATGCGACACGACCGACTCGAGAGCCGGCCGCGGAAGCGTGGACCATCGTACCTGTTCCCGGGCAGTGCTCGTGACCACCCCGGGAGGTGACCTTCGCGCGGACGATGGTCCGCGCCATACCCGCTCGCGATCAGGCGGGGTCGGTGCCGGGGTCGGTGCCGTGGTCGACGACGTGACGAGCGGCGATGGACTTCGCGGTGGCGCTGTCCGGGCCGGGCTGGGCCACGAACACGGCCTCGCGGTAGTAGCGCAGCTCGGCGATGGACTCGCGGATGTCGGCGAGGGCGCGGTGGCCCCCGGACTTCTTGGGGGAGCCGAAGTAGGCCCGGGGGTACCAGCGGCGCGACAGCTCCTTGATCGAGGACACGTCGATGATGCGGTAGTGCAGGTGGGCCTCGAGCTCGGGCATGTCGCGCAGGAGGAAGTTGCGGTCGGTGCCGACGGTGTTGCCGCCCAGGGGCGCCTTGCGCGGCTCGGGCACCCACTCGCGGATGTAGTCGAGCACCAGCTTCTGGGCGACCTCCATCGTCGTGCCGCCGGCGAGCTCCTCGAGCAGGCCGGACGTCGTGTGCATGTCGCGCACGAAGTCGTCCATCTGCTCCAGCGCCTCGGCGGGCGGGGCGATCACGACGTCGACACCGTGACCGAGCTGGTTGAGCTCGAAGTCGGTGACGAGGGCCGCGACCTCGATGAGGGCGTCGTTCTCGAGGGAGAGCCCGGTCATCTCGCAGTCGATCCAGACGATGCGGTCGTTGACGGAGCGTTCTGTGGGGTTCTGCGTCACCCACCCACCCTATGGCCACCCCCGGACACGGGCCCCGCAGCGCGACCGGCGCTGCACTAGCCTGCCCGTCATGACGTGGGGACAGGAGCCCGGGTATGGCGCGGGCGCACCCGTGCGACGCAGGGGGCGCAGCATGCTGCGCAGCTGGTTGCTCGCGGGGGTCATCGTCATCGGGTTCGCTCTCGCGGCCATCGTCCTGGCCGTCTACTACGGCGCGACGCTGGGTGTGGTGACCAGCCTGTTGGCCATCCTCCTCGCGGCCCTCCCGTTGGGGATCGTCATCCCGACCTTCCTGTGGCTGGACCGCTTCGAGGCGGAGCCGACGCGCTACCTCGTCGTGGCGTTCGGCTGGGGGGCGTTGGTGGCAGCCCTGCTCGCGGGCATCTTCAACACCGGCGCCAACATCGCGTTCCAGGCGGCCACCGGTGCCCCCGAGACGGCCGGCCTCGCGACCGCGGTGTTCTCGGCCCCGCTGGTGGAGGAGGCGGTCAAGGGCCTGTTGGTCCTGCTCGTGTGGCGACTGCGGCGGCGGGAGTTCGACGGAATCATCGACGGCATGGTCTACGCCGGCATCGTGGCCGCCGGTTTCGCGTTCACCGAGAACATCCAGTACCTCGGCATGGCCTACGCGGACGGGGGCGATGGTGCCCTCACCGGGACGTTCATCGCGCGCTGCCTGTTCACGCCGTTCGCCCACCCGATCTTCACGGTCATGACGGGCATCGGCATCGGGGTCGCGGCGACCACCCGCAGCCGGGTCCTGCGGGTCGTCGCTCCCGTCGCCGGGTACGCCCTCGCGGTGCTGCTGCACGCCATCTGGAACCTCGCCGCCGTCACGGGAGGGGCCGGGCTGCTCACCGTCTACCTCCTGGTGGAGGTGCCGATCTTCATCGCGTTCATCGCGCTGGCGGTGTGGGCGAGGCGGCGCGAGGGGCGGTTGATCGGCCGCTACCTCAGCGCGTACGCCGATGCGGGGTGGCTCTCGCCGAGCGAGGTGCAGATGCTGTCGACGATGGCCGGGCGCCGCAGTGCGCGGGTGTGGGCCCGGTCGGTCGGCCGTTCGTCCCTCGCGTCGATGCGCAGCTTCCAGGACGACGCCAGCGAGCTCGCCCTGCTGCGCGCCCGCATGCACCACAGCGCCGCAGACGACCAGGCGCTCGCGACCGAGCGAGAGCTGCTCGACTCGCTGACGCTGCGACGCCGGGAGTTCCTCGGCGCGTACTAGCGTGCACGCCGTGCGCACCCTAGACATCGCCTCGTCCATCGGCCCCGACCTCGTGGCCCTCCGCCGTGCCCTGCACCAGATCCCCGAGATCGGCATGGACCTGCCGCTGACCCAGCAGGCCGTCGTCGACGCGTTGGCCGACCTGGACCTCGAGGTCACCCTCGGCAAGGGCCTCTCGTCGGTCGTCGCCGTCCTCCGCGGTCGAGGGGGAAACCGCACGGGGGCGGACCGACCGGTGGTGCTGCTGCGCGGTGACATGGATGCGCTGCCGGTGACCGAGGACCTGGACCTCGAGTACGTCTCACGGCACGTGGGTCGGATGCACGCCTGCGGTCACGACCTGCACGTCGCCGGGCTGGTCGGCGCGGCCCGCGTCCTGCACGAGATGCGCGACGAGCTCGAGGGCGATGTCGTCTTCATGTTCCAGCCCGGGGAGGAAGGTCCCGGCGGGGCGGAGCCCATGATCGAGGAGGGACTGCTCGGCGCCGCCGGACGCCGGGTCGACGCGGCCTATGCCCTGCACGTCTACTCCTCCGAGCACCCCAAGGGCATGTGGTTCGGCCGGCCCGGTCCACTCATGGCGGCCGCCGACGAGGTCAAGGTCACGGTCGTGGGGGAGGGCGGTCACGGGTCGCAGCCGTTCCGTGCCAAGGACCCGATCCCGGTGGCCTGCGAGATCGTCGTGGCCCTGCAGACGCTGGTCACCCGCCAGTTCGACGTCTTCGACCCGGTCGTCATCACGGTCGGCAAGTTCGTCGGCGGCACCAAGGACAACATCATCCCCGACGAGGCCGTGTTCGAGGCCACCGTGCGGAGCCTGTCGGAGGAGGCACGCGCGGAGGTCAGTGCCAGAGATCGAGCTCCTGTCGACCCAGCTCGCCGCTGCCCACGGCCTGACCGCCGAGGTCGAGCACCTGCCCGGCTACCCCGTGACGGTCAACGACGAGGCCGAGTACGCCTTCGCCAAGGACACGATCGTCGACCTGTTCGGCGTCGACCGCTACACCCACCAGCGCAACCCCGAGATGGGGTCGGAGGACTTCTCCTTCGTCGGCCAGCTGGTGCCCAGCGCCTACGTCAACCTCAGCGCGTGCCCCGCCGCCGACCATGACGCCGCCCCGGACAACCACTCGCCGCGAGCCGACTTCGACGACTCGGTGGTCCCCGACGCGGCGGCCCTGCTCGCCGAGCTCGCCCTGCGGCGGACGGCCCAGCTCGCTCGCTGAACCATCCGCGGCATGGCCACGACAGACCCCAGCCGGATGGCGCGGCCGGGGTCTGTCGTCGTGGCCGGCATGTTCGTAGTCTGGGTCGATGGGCGGTGGCGGAGTTCATCCCGAGCACGAGGACGACGCGTGGACCGTCAACGTGGGCGACCATCCCGCTCGCGCCGACAGCCCGCAGTACGTCAGGAGCCGCACCCTGATGGTCAAGCTCGTGGGGCAGTGCCAACCCTGGTGGTTCGGCGACAAGCCCTACCAGGACCACCACGGCGGCGGCGTCTGGCTCAAGGACTCCACCGGCTGGCTGCTGGTGTTCGGCCCCGCGGGCATCGAGTGGTCGGCGCAGTTCTGTGCCGACCCCGCCAAGGTGGACATGCTGCGGCAGCTGACCGCCCGGCTGGTGGCGGGGTTTCCGGGCACCGTCGCCGGCTACGAGGCCGCGGGCTACCACGACGCCGCCGGGCTGCTGGCCAGTCCGATCAAGGACGCCGACGGGGTGCAGGCCTGGACCGACGGGATCTTCAACGCCTCGGTCGCCATACCTGCGGGCCTGCACACCGGGGTCCTGCCGCAGGCCGCCGGCTACCACCACTACCCGAAGCCGATCGTGGACATCGACAGGTTCAAGTACGACGACTTCACCCTGTTCGTGGCCGACCCCCAGGGCAACCCCGTCGCGGTCACCCCGGTGGGTCGGCGTGGCAGCGGCAACGGTGCGGTCAGCGTCGCCTGGGCCGACCCGCACACCCCGTTGGGACGGCGGAAGGCCGCCAGCGACGAGGCGGGCGAGCGGCTGATCCTGCCCGACACGCACCCGGTCGCGAAGGCTGCGTTCGCCCTGCAGTGACGGATCAGGCGGTTGCGCCCCCGGCAGGACTCGAACCTGCGACCTAGAGATTAGAAGGCTCTTGCTCTATCCAGCTGAGCTACGGGGGCAGTGCGCGGACAGTCTAGGACGGCCCCGCCGGGCGGCCGTCCATCTGCCCGACGTGGTCACAGGTGCTTCGCGTATGCCGCGTGGTGCCACAGGTGGATGGCTGCGTACGCACGCCACGGGCTCCAGGCCAGCGACCGGGTGAGGACGGCGCGCTGGGTCGGCAGGTCCAGCGCCTTGCGCAGGACGAGGTCGCCGTGGGGGAACGCATCGGGGTCGCGCAGTGCCCTCATGGCGACGTAGTCGACGGTCCACGGGCCGATGCCCGGCAGGGCGAGCAGTCGGCGGCGGACCTCGGCGGGGTCGGACTCCGGGGCCACGACGAGCCCGTCGGCGCACTCCTGCGACAGTGCGACGACGGTTCGGGCGCGAGTGCCGGTCACCCCGACGACGGACTGCAGCTCCGCCGGGTCGACCTCGGAAAGTCCTGCGGCAGTGGGGAACTCGTGCAGCCCTGTGTCCGGGTCTGCGCGCCCCCAACGGGTCACCAGTCGTGCGGCGAAGGTCTGGGCAGCCTGCAGCGAGACGTGCTGGCCCAGCACGGTCATCACCGTCGCCTCGAACCCGTCGAAGGCTCCGAGGATCCGCAGCGTCGGGTTGGCACGGACGAGGACACCCAGCTCCGGGTCGGTGCCGAGGTGGTCAGCCACTGCCTCCAGGTCGGTGCCGAGGTCGAGCCACTGCCGCACCCGGCGCAGGACGTGGTCCAGCTCATCGGGCTGCAGGTCGTCCTGGGGGGTCCTGCTCGTCGAGCGGACCGCCACCGATACCGACACGGTCTCCTCGCCGAACACGGCCCGCAGCAGGCGCGGTCCGCCGAGGGTGGGCACCAGCCGCTGGTACGTCCGCGTCGACGCCTGCGCGCGCTCGAGGCCGGGCACGGCGTGGGCGACGAGTGCCGCGAAGGCCTCGCGAGCTGCATACGGGTGCACGTCGACGAGCGGGACGAGCACAGCAGGGGCGACAGCAGGCGATGAGCCGGGTCGCGTCACGGCTCGCCCCCCAGCGGCATGGTCGCGACCGGACGGTAGTGACGCGGACGTCCGCTGCCCGGGGCGTGGGAGGCGTAGAGGGTGACCTCGTCCGCGACCCACTCGGGACCGCGGTAGGCGTCCAGCACCCGCAGCCACCGGGTTGCCTCGAAAGGGTGCCGAGCACGGGCCACGGTCAGGTGGGGCTGGAACCCGCCGCCTTCCGGGGTCGCGCCGGCGTGGGCGCAGGACGACCGGACGTTGCGCGCCAAGGCGTCGAGCGACTCCAACGCCGTGGGCCGGCCGTCGACGCCGACCCACAGGACCCTCGCGTCGGCTGCGTGGGGGAAGGCCCCTCCCGCGCAGAGCCGTGCCGCGAACGGGTCTCGCTGGGCCGCCGCCCCGGCCACGGCGAGCGCGACTTCGTCCAGCCGGCGCTCGGGGACGTCGGCCATGAACGCCAGCGTGATGTGCCACAGGGACGCTTCGGTCCACCGCAGCTCCGGGCCCGCTTCGCGGCGGGGCTCGAGGAACTCGCCGAGGTCGGTGAGGGCGTCGTCCGGTGGCACGACGGCGGCGAAGATGCGCATCCCACCATTGTGGACGTCCCGCGAGGATAGGTTGGTCGGACCTAGGAAGGGGGACGGGGATGCTCCAGAAGGCCAGGAACCTGTCGGCGCCGGGCGTGTGGTTCCTCACCGTCCGCCTGGCCGAGGTGGGCGTCATCGCACTGCTGGTGGGAGCAGTGCTGGAGGCGCGGTACGCCTGGCAGGTCGGGGCCCAGTTCTACGGCAACGGCTCCGTCGATGCGCCCACCAGCCCCTCTCTCATGAAGCGCATCACCGGGATGGCCCTGTTCGGCGGGTACCGCATGCCGATGAGCCTCTTGGTCATCGTGCTCACCCTCGCCGGTCTGGTGGTCGTCCTGCACCGGTGCCAGCCGGTGAACCACACCCGGGTGCTCCGCTGGGAGTGGCTCGTCCTGTGGGGTGCCTCCACCCTGCTCGCCGCCGCTGCCGCCGCCGTGGGTGTGGTGGCGCTCTTCGCCGAGAACCCGTTCGCGTCGCCCGACCCGTCGATCGTCAGTGGAACCGCCCCCGGGCCGGGATATCACGAGCAGGTGGTCGGCAACCTGTCCTGGCCGCTCGGCGCCCTGCTCCTCCTGCTCCCGCTGGGGCTCTGGTGGGCACGGCTGCCGGACGCGGACGACCTGGACGACACCCCCACCGAGGCCGCCGGTGCCCAGCTCGAAGGTGACGCCGGGAAGGAGGCGCCTGCCGCCCGATCCTTGGAGACGGAGGGCTCGCGAGCGCCGCGCGGGGCCGACAGGGACGCGATCGTGCTCGACGACGTGGAGCAGATCGCGCCCGTCGAGCGGCTGCAACCCCGAGGCGACGTCCGCGGAGACGGCTCCACCTCGAGCGGTTACGACGGCTACTTCCGCCGGTAGCAGCACGCGTCCATGGCCTGACCAGCCTCGCCGAGGGCCGATCGGCACCGATGCGTGGTCCCTGCCGGTCTGTCGCGACCGGTTGCACGGGGTCCGGTTGGTTAGGCTTGCGGTGTGATTTCCAGGGACGACGCCAAGTCCGTGTTGGGCGCCGTGACGACCCTGCGCGACCAGGTGGCAGACGCAGAGCTGCCACTCGACATCCCGGGCGTTGCCGCAGGTCGGGCCACCCGGGACTCACTGCTCAAGCAGCTCGACGACTACGTCATCCCGCGGCTGCGCTCGCTGGACGCCCCGCTGCTCGCGGTAGTCGGCGGCTCCACCGGAGCGGGCAAGTCCACGCTGGTGAACTCGATCGTCGACGCGCAGGTCAGCCGCTCCGGCGTGCTGCGCCCCACCACGACGACCCCGGTCCTGGTGCACCACCCCAAGGACGAGCGCTGGTTCCTCGACGACCGGATCCTGCCCGGACTCAGCAGGGTCACGGGCGCGGTCACCGGTGACGACGGTGCAGGCTCTGCGCTGCGACTGGTGCGCCTCGAGGTCGCTGCCTCCGGGCATGGCCCTGCTCGACGCCCCCGACATCGACTCGGTCGTCAGCGCCAACCGCGCCCTGGCCGGCCAGCTGCTGGCCGCGGCCGATCTCTGGCTGTTCGTGACGACGGCGGCCCGGTACGCCGACGCCGTCCCGTGGGACCTGCTGCGCGAGGCGTCCGAGCGCGGCACCGCGTCGCGATCGTGCTCGACCGCGTCCCGCCCGAGGCGATGGCCGACATCCGCGGCCACCTCGCGTCGATGCTGCGCGAGCAGGGCTTGTCCACCGCCCCCATCTTCGGCATCCCCGAGGCCGAGCTGACCGCGGAGGGACGCCTCCCGGAGGCCGACGTCGCCCGCCTGCGCTCCTGGCTGTCGGCGCTCGCGAGCGACGCCCGCGCCCGCTCGGTCATCGTCAAGCAGACCCTCGAAGGAGCCTTGGGCGCGCTCGAGGAGCGCACCGCCTCCCTCGTCGCGTCCGCCCACGAGCAGGCCGCCGCCGTGAGCGCCCTGCACGATGCGGCCGAGCTGTCCTACCGCGGACGCGGTCCACCACGTCGAGCACGGCATGACCGACGGCACGCTCCTTCGCGGCGAGGTGCTCGCCCGCTGGCAGGAGTACGTCGGCACGGGTGAGTTCTTCAGGCAGGTCGAGTCGACGATCTCCAAGGTGCGCGACCGGATCACCGCGGCCCTCAAGGGCCAGGCGCCGCCGGCCGGCGACCTGGGGGAGGCGCTGCAGACCGGCGTCGCCGCCCTCATCAACGCCCAGGGCCAGGGAGCTGCCGCCGACCGTCGCGCGACAGTGGCGGCAGCTGCCCGGTGGCGACCGGCTCCTCGACCAGAACGCCCGAGCTGTCCAGGGCGTCGGCGGACCTGTCGCCCCAGGTCGAGCGGCTCGTGCGCGACTGGCAGGTCGAGCTGCTCGAGCTCGTGCGTGGCGAGGGCAAGGACCGCCGCACCACGGCCCGGATCGCGGCCTACGGCCTCAACGGCATCGGGGTGATCCTCATGCTCGTCGCGTTCGCCCACACCGGTGGCCTGGTGGGGCCGAGGTCGGCATCGCCGGCGGTACCGCCGTGCTCGCGCAGAAGGTGCTCGAGGCGATCTTCGGTGACCAGGCGGTGCGCGACATGGCGGCCAAGGCTCGCAACCGCCTGCTCGAGCACGTCCGGAGCTGTATGCCGTGGAGCGGCTCGCTACGACGGTGCCCTCGAGGGCGTGGACCTCCAATGAAGGCCAGGCCGAGCGCCTGGCCGATGCGGCAGCAGCGGTGAAGGCGGTTCGATGAGCCCGGTGAAGATGGGCAGCAAGCAGGTCAAGTCCGTGAGTACCGAGGAGCTGACCGCGCGCTCGCGTGCCCTCGAACAGGCCGTGACGGCTGGCGGGAAGCAGCTCGACCCCGCCGCGGTGGCCGTCCGCCCGTGCCGTCGTCGACAAGATCGAGGGTCGGATCTCCAAGACGGGCGACCACACCGTCGTCGCCCTCGCCGGCGCGACAGGTTCGGGCAAGTCCAGCCTGTTCAACGCCCTCGTCGGGTCGACGCGGTGGCAGTGGTCGGTGCGCCGCAGACCGACGACCTCGCACCCGGTCGCGGCCGTCTGGGGTGACGACGACGCCACGGACCTGCTCGACTGGTTGTCCGTGGCCCAGCGTCACCACGTGGACCCGCTGTCGACCGATCCGACCGGCGGCCCCGACGGCCAGACCTGGAACCTCGACGGCCTGGTGCTGCTCGACCTGCCCGACTTCGACTCCCGGGTGGAGGCCCACCGCGCCGAGTCGGAGCGGGTGCTGCGAGCTGGTGGACGTGTTCGTCTGGGTCACCGACCCACAGAAGTACGCCGATGCGCGGCTGCACGACGACTACCTGCGCGCTCTGCCGACGCACCATGCCGTGACGGTCGTGGTGCTCAACCAGGCCGATCGGCTCTCCCCGGACGCGGCAGGTCAGATCCGTCGCGACCTCGCGCGTCTGGCGGCTGAGGACGGAATCCCGGGCGTCCAGGTGATCACCACGTCGGCGACGGCCGGCACGGGCATCGACGACCTCCGGCTGCGCCTGGCCACCGCGGTTGCGGCGCAGAACGCAGCCCAGCACCGGCTGCTCGCGGACGTCTCGGCCAGCGCCGGCACCCTGCGCGGGGGAGTCGCCGACGACCGAGTCCACCCTCCCTGACGCGGTCGACACCGAGCTGGTCGATGCGCTGTCCCGGGCGGCGGGGATCCCGTTGGTGGTGGCGGCGGTCGAGCGCGACTACCGCAACCAGTCGTGGGGGCGCACCGGGTGGCCGTTCACGCGCTGGGTGCGCGCGCTGCGCCCCGACCCGATGAAACGGCTGCGGCTCAACACGCGCGACGCGGTGGAGGAGAAGCTCGCGGTGACCGCTAGGCGACGTGCGCACGGTCCTGGGGCGTTCCTCGCTCCCACCGCCCACGCCGGCGGCCCGGTCCGCGGTCGAGCTGGCCACCCGCGGGTGGGGACGAGGCCGCACAGGGCCTGCCGCAACCGGTGGGCCGAGGCGGTCGCCGATGCGGCGACCCCGCCTGGACCCGAGCTGGCTGACGCCCTCGACCAGGCAGTGGTGGGCACGTCCCTGAAGATGCGACCTCCGGTGTGGTGGCAGGCTTTCGGGCTCGCCCAGCTCGTGCTCGCCTTCATCGCCGCTCTCGGGTTCGTCTGGCTCGCCGTGCTGGTCGTGATGCGTTCGCTGGCACTGACCGACGCCCACCACGCCACACTTCGGCCCGTTGCCCTACCCGTCGCTGATGTTCGTCGGTGGTCTCCTGCTCGGCCTGGCGCTGGCAGCTCTGGCCCGGTGGATCGCAGGTCGGCGCTCGCCGCCGAGGGGACCTCGTTCGTCGTCGCCTGACGGACAAGGTCTCCGGGGTCGCTCCGAGCGCATCGTCAGACCGGTCAGGGCCGTGCTCGCTCGCCACCGCGCGACCCGCGAGGGGCTCGACCGCGCCGCTGCCTGACCTGCGGCCATCGTCCACAGCCTGCGGCCTGCGCAGCGGTTGTCCACGGCCACCATCGTCGTTCCTTCCGCCGCCGACCCGTCGTGACGACTCTTGCCCCAACCCCACGAGGGGGACAGGACAGACACAGATGAGGTGGACGACATGAACGAGATCTACACGACGGTCGTGGGGCGACTGGTGGCCAACCCGGAGTCGAGGACGACCCGTGGCGGAGTGCCGTTCACGGCGTTCCGGTTGG
>CAVOGI010000006.1:0-34358 GCA_963695205.1 uncultured Actinomycetota bacterium
TTCTGTACATCTGCTCGACCGTTCGTGCTGACAGCATCCTCGCGATCCGCCACGTGGCACGGGAGTACGGCACCGTCCAGGAGTGCATCGTCCAGAACTTCCGCGCCAAGGACGACACGGCGATGCGCGGGGCGCCCGACCTCGGTGCTGAGGAGTACCTCGCCACGATCGCCGTCACCCGTCTGCTGCTCGGGCCCACGGTCACCGTGCAGGCACCGCCCAACCTCTCCGAGCCCGCCGAGATCGCCCGGCTGCTGGCCAGCCCGGGGTCGACGACTGGGGTGGCGTCTCGCCCCCGGTGACCCCCGACCACGTGAACCCCGAACGTCCCTGGCCCGAGATCGAGCGGCTCGAGCAGTGGACCGCCGAGTCGGGCCTGCAGCTGGGCGAGCGGCTCACCGCCCACCCCCGTTTCGTCCGCGGCGGGCTCTCCGGGGACGACCCGTGGTTCGACCCGCGGGTGCGACCGCACGTCGCCGCCCTCGCCGACCCGGCCACCGGCCTCGCGCGCGCGAGGGTGCTCGTGCCCCGTCGGTCTGCCGTGGCAGGAGCCCGACGGCGACGGGGCAGCCTCGGGGTGGGGTCGGGCCGCATCGACCTCCACGCGGAGCGTCGACACCATCGGCCGCACCGACGACCGCCGCTCCGACTTCGACGCCGGTCTACGGGGACTGGGGCGGCCGTGGGCGAGCAGGTGCACGACGAGGCGATCGACAGCCCCGACGGCGCGTCCGTCGGCGACCCGACCGCGCGCGCGGCGCTGAGCCGGGCCCAGGCCGACCCGGCAGGGCTCGTCGGATGCCGACTACTTCACGCTCTTCACGGCTGACGGCGCCGACCTGGAGGCTCGTCACCGCGCTGGCCGACCACCTGCGCCGCGAGGGTCGTCGGCGACGACGTCACCTACGTCGTCAACCGCAACATCAACTTCACCAACGTCTGTTACGTCGGCTGCCGCTTCTGCGCCTTCGCCCAGCGCAGACCGACGCCGACGCCTACACGCTGTCGCTGGAGGAGGTCGGCACCCGGGCCGCGGAGGCCCAGGCGCTCGGCGCCACGGAGGTCTGCCTGCAGGGCGGGATCTGCCCCGGACCTCAAGGGCGGGTGCCTACGCCGACATCGTGCCGCGCGGTGAAGTCCGCGGCGCCCGGGATCCACGTGCACGCGTTCTCTCCCATGGAGATCGCCACTGCGTCCGCCAAGCAGGGCGTCTCCGCCCGCGCCTGGCTGGAGGAGGTCAAGGACGCCGGGCTCGACTCCGTGCCGGGCACGGCGGCCGAGATCCTCGACGACGACGTGCGCTGGGTCCTGACCAAGGGCAAGCTCCCGGCCGACCAGTGGCTCGAGATCGTCACCACCGCGCACGAGCTCGGCATCCCGAGCAGCTCGACGATGATGTACGGCCACGTCGACCACCCGCGCCACTGGGTCGGCCACCTGCGCCGGCTGCAGGAGCTGCAGGACCAGTACGGGCGGCTTGACGGAGTTCGTCCCGCTGCCGTTCGTGCACACCAACGCACCCGTCTACCTCGCCGGCCTCGCCCGACCCGGGCCCACACTGCGCGACAACCGCGCCGTCCACGCCGTCGCGCGGCTCATGCTGCACGGCCGGATCGACCACGTGCAGACCTCGTGGGTCAAGCTCGGTGTCGAGGGCACCCGCGCGATGCTCACCGGCGGGGCCGACGACCTCGGCGGGACGCTCATGGAGGAGACCATCAGCCGGATGGCGGGGTCCGAGCACGGGTCCGCCAAGACGGTGGCCGAGCTCACCGAGATCGCCGGCGGCATCGGGCGACCGGTGCGGGAGCGCACGACGACGTACGGCGCGCCGGCTCGGGCCGTCCCCGCCTGACCCGGTTCCAGCCCGCGGTCCGGCCTGCGGTTCCGGCCCGCGGTCCGGGTTCGGCCGGGGCGGCGCCCACCCGTACCCTTGACGCGTGAAGACCTTCGACGCCCTGTACGCCGAGCTGGCCGACAAGGCGGTGACCCGCCCCGAGGGGTCGGGCACCGTCCGTGAGCTGGACGCCGGCGTGCATGCCATCGGCAAGAAGATCGTCGAGGAGGCCGCCGAGGTCTGGATGGCTGCCGAGCACGAGGGCAAGGAGCGCGCGGCCGAGGAGATCAGCCAGCTGCTCTACCACCTGCAGGTGCTCATGATCGCCTCCGACATCAGCCTCGACGACGTCTACGCCCACCTCTAGGAACCACGTCCATGCTGCGAATTGCCGTGCCCAACAAGGGCTCCCTGTCCGAGCCTGCTGTCGAGATGCTGCGCGAGGCGGGCTACCGCGTCGCGCCGCGACAGCAAGGAGCTCGTCCTCACCGACGCCGACAACGACGTCGAGTTCTTCTACCTGCGCCCGCGCGACATCGCCGTCTACGTCGGCTCCGGCACCGTCGACTGCGGCATCACCGGTCGTGACCTGCCTGCTCGACTCGGGGAGCGCGGCCATCGAGGTGATGACGCTCGGCTTCGGCGGGTCGACCTTCCGGTATGCCGCGAAGCCCGGGACGTGCGCGTCCGTCGAGGAGATCGCCGGTCACCGGGTCGCCACGAGCTACTCCGGCCTGGTCGAGAAGCACCTCGCCGACCAGGGCGTCAGCGCCCAGGTCGTCCGGCTCGACGGTGCGGTCGAGACCGCCATCACCCTCGGGGTGGCCGACGTCATCGCCGACGTCGTCGAGACCGGCACCACCCTGCGCCAGCAGGGCCTCGAGGTCTTCGGCGAGGAGATCCTGCGCAGCGAGGCCGTGCTCATCCGCCGCGAGGGCTCGCACGAGACCGCGGCGGTCGAGGTGCTGCGGCGCCGGCTCACCGGTGTCATCACCGCACGCCACTACGTCATGCTCGACTACGACGTGCCCGGTCGACCTGGTCGAGGAGGCCTGCGCGATCACCCCGGGCCTGGAGTCGCCGACCGTGTCGCAGCTGCAGAACAAGGACTGGGCCGCCGTCCGGGCGATGGTGCCGCGGTCGCGCACCAACGCGATCATGGACGAGCTCTAGGACCTCGGGGCGCGGGCGATCCTCGTCACCGACATCGCCGCGTGCCGGTTGTGAGCCGACTCCGACGGCCGCGACCGGACCGACGAGGCCAAGGCCTTCGCCGTGTTCCAGCCCCGGCGCGGGCGGGTCGTCGCCCTCGGCTTCGCCGTCGCGACGCTGCTGCTGTTCGCCGTCATCGCCGTCCTGCTGCCCGGGCCGGCGCAGGGCGGCACCTGGCGCACGGGCGACAAGATCTTCTTCGCCGGGGTCGGGGTGGCGATCGCCTTCCTGCTCTGGCGGTTCGCCTCGATCCGGGCGATCCCGACGCGCGAGACGGCTCTACCGTCCGCAACCTCTTCACCACCCGCGTGCGTGCCGCTGGCGCAGCATCGTCGACGTCCGGTTCGGTGGCGGCGACCCGTGGGTGACCGTCGAGCTCGACGACACCGACACCCTGGCCGTCATGGCCATCCAGAAGGCGGACGCGGAGTACGCGCAGGTCGGAGGCCCGCCGGCTGGCTGCCCTGGTGCAGGCGCTCGGCCCGTCGGCGACGAGCCCCGACGTCACCGCCGGCTGACGAGGCGCCTCAGGCAGGACCCGCGCTCAGTGCGATCTTGCGCAGGCCCGGCCGCAGCAGGAACGCCAGCTGCCGAGCTGCACGAACGTCAGCAGGGTCAACGTACATCCACACGGCGGTGAACCCACCGGTCGCGTCGCGTAGGGCGCCCATACGTCGCCGGGCCGAGCGACGCCAAGCGTGTAGCTGAACGAAGAACGCCATCCCGGCGAGCCGTGCGCTGGCGGCAGGGGTGGCGGCGTAGTCGACCATGAGCACCAGGCCGAGGGCGAAGGCCGCGCCCTGCCCGAGGCCGAGCACCACCGCCCACGCCCAGGGCAGGGCACCGGGGGCCGAGCCACAGCCCGGCCTGACCGACCAGGCCGAGGAGCGACGCCGCCAGCAGCAGGATCCGCCGGTCGTGATGCGGTCGGTCAGGGCGGGGGCGAGCAGCCCGGAGACCAGCTGGGCCGCCGTGAACGCACTGACAGCAGGTAGCCGGCGTGCGTCGGGTCCCAGCCGCGGGCGGTGTACGAGGGGGCGAGCCAGGCGAGGGTGGAGTAGAACTCGATCGACTGGACGGTGAGGTAGGCCGCGACGAGCCACGCGGTCAGGTGCCGCCAGGGAGCCTGGCTGACGCTGACGACGACCGGGTTGGCTGCGCGGTGGCGGGTGTGGCCGCGCCACACCGGGATGCCACGCCAGCGCGCCGACGACCCCGAGCAGGGACCACGAGCCCGAGCGAGGCCTGCCAGGACCCGAGCCACCCCTGGAGCGGGACGGACAGCGCCGACGAGGCGCCCGCGCCGCCCATCATCGCCAGCATGTAGAGGCCGGTGACGAGCCCGGCGCGTTCGGGTGGGAAGAGCTCCTTGACCAGGCCCGGCAGCAGGGTCCCGCCGATGGCGATGCCGACGCCGGCGACGAACGTCGCCGGCATACAGCGGCCACACCTGGCCATCCGCCGAACCGCAGCGCCAGCCCGACCGCGACGCACACCGATGGACACCTCGATGACGCCGGCGGCACCGAGTGCGGACGGCGATCCGCTGCGCGAGCGGGGCGAACACCCCCATGCAGAGGACGGGCAGCGTGGTCAGGGCACCGAGGGCGGCGTTCGAGAGGCCGAGGTCGGTGGCGATGGACTGGCGTCAGCGGGGGGACGCTGGCGATCGCGGTGCGGAGGTTGACCGCCACGGCCACGAGCGCGAGGGCCAGCAGCCAGACGGGAGGGAGGTGGGTGCGTCGCGCGGACATCGACGCCGAGTCTGCCAGCAGGAGGTTCAGCTCGTCGTCGGCGTGGTGCGTCATCGACTCCGGCACCATGCTCGCGCGCCTCCTCGTGCGGCAGGCCGGTGAGCATGAGCAGGTCCACCACCATCGAGCGGATCTGGGCCCGCATCACCTCGCCGGACAGCCCCGAGGAGGGGTCGAGGACCGCGCTCGCCTCGGCGATGCGGTGCAGCCCCACCGCGCGCGTTGCGTCGGCAGGCGGCGCTCCGGCGAGCTCGCGCGGAGATGTCCTCGGTGGTCTCGGCCAGCGCGTCCAGCAGCCGCAGGTAGCCGGTCGGCACCGGCTCCTCGCGCCAGGTCGCGACGGCCGCCCGGCGGACGAGGACGCGCAGGTTGCGGATGGCGCGGTCGAGGGGCTCGAGGAGGTCGGCGATGGCCTGCACCGCCGGGCAGGTGGCGGCGCCGCAACGGCGAGAACCGGACGACGGCGATGCCCTCCGCGGACAGCGCCCGCAGCTCGTCGAGCATGTGACTCGGAGTCCCGTGCGCGCGGGACAGCGTGGCCGAGGCGAGGTCGGAGTCGTGCTCGCGCAGGGACCGGACGGTGTCGGTGAGGATCTCGCCGATCTCCCCGACGACCAGCGCGGCCTGTTGGCGCGGGTCGTCGCAGCGGCGCGGCCGGGGCGACGAGGGTGAAGACGAGGGCCACCAGGCCGCCGACCACGGCGTCGAGCCAACGGGTGAAGGCCTGACCCGGGGCGGCCACCAGGGTCGTGACGATGACCGACTGCACGCCGGCCTGGCGTGGTGAGCAGCATGCCCTGCGCCGAGCAGCGCCGCGACGCTCATCGCCAGCACCACGACCACGACGATCTGCCAGACGCCCGAGCCGAAGAAGTGCACGAACACGTCGCCGACGAAGACCCCGACGGCGACGCCGATCATGACCTCGGTGACCCGGCGCAGCCGCTGGCCGAACGACATCCCGAGCGAGATGATCGCGGTGACCGGCGCGAAGAACGGCCGGATGTGGTGCGAGGACCCCGCGGTGGCCACCCACCACGCGGTCGCGGCGCCGAGCGCCGCACTGGACGATGAAGAACAGCCGGCTGACCATCGCCGGGCCGTGCGGGCCTTGCGCCTCGCGCCGCGACCTGGCCGCTGCCCGCGCGAGGTCCTGCGAGGTCGGGGGGCGCGTGCGGGCGACGCCGCGACCGAACATCGCCCGGACCCGGGCGAGGCGCTCGGACTCACTCGCGTCAGCCGTTCCGGAGGTCTGTCGCGGGGGAGGACATGCGCCGAGTATGGCCGGGTCGGCCCCGGTGCTCGTGTCGAGGAACAGGTCGGCCCGCGCCCGGGTGCGGTCAGCCTGCGTACAGCGCCTCCTCCTGGGCGGCCCAGCGGTCCCAGAACGGCGGCGTAGCCGGGGTCCCGGGCGAGCGCTCGGGCGCGCCGCTCGGTCGGCGTCGGCGTCGACCCAGACGAGGACGGACAGGAACGTTGCCGGCGGGAAGGGCGCCGGACCCGCAGCCCTCGAGGACGACGACCTCGGACGGCGGCGGCCTCGTGCCACTCGGCGTACTCGCTCGGCCTCCCAGTCCCAGCGGCGGTAGCGGGCCGGCTCGCCCGACAGCAGCGGCGCCACGATCCATGACTCGACCCGCTGCGGTCGACGGCGCGCCAGGCCGTCCCAGCCCGGGTAGAGGTCGTCCATGTGGATCACCGGGGCGCGCCAGGGCCTCGGCGACGTCGGTCGCCAGGGTGGTCTTGCCCGCACCGCTCGGGCCGTCGATCGCGACCAGACGCGTGCTGCCGCAACGGGGTTCGCTGCGCGGTCGACGAGGCGAACGATGCGCCCGACATCATCCGTCGGGACCTCGGGGCCAGCTGGGTCCATCTGCGGGCGGCTGACATGGGTCCCACCCTAGATCGGTACGACCTTTCGGGGTGAGTGTCGCCACCAGGGTCATCCCGTGCCTCGACGTCGATGCCGGCCGGGTGGTCAAGGGCGTCAACTTCGCAGACCTGCGTGACGCCGGCGACCCCGTCGAGCTCGCCAAGGCGCTACGGCGAGCAGGGCGCCGACGAGCTGACCTTCCTCGACGTCACCGCCAGCAGCGGCAACCGTGAGACGACCTACGACGATGGTGCGCCGCACCGCCGAGCAGGTGTTCATCCCGCTGACCGTCGGCGGGGGAGTGCGCAGCGTCGACGACGTCGACCGCCTGCTGCGGGCGGGGGCGGACAAGGTCGGGGTCAACACCGCCGCCATCGCCCGTCCCGAGCTCATCGCCGAGATCGCCGACCGGTTCGGCTCGCAGGTGCTCGTGCTGTCGGCCGACGTGCGTCGCCGGCGCGACGACTCGGGCGCGCCCACCGGCGGCTTCGAGGTGACCACGCACGGTGGCCGTCAGGGCACCGGGATCGACGCGGTCGAGTGGTGCGCCCGGGCCGCCGAGCTCGGGGCCGGGGAGATCCTGCTCAACTCGATGGACGCCGACGGCACCAAGGACGGCTTCGACCTCGAGCTCATCGGCCTGGTCCGCCCGCGAGATCTCGATCCCGCTCATCGCCAGCGGGGGTGCGGGTCGGGTCGCCGACTTCGCCCCGGCGGTGCGGGCCGGTGCGGATGCCGTCCTCGCGGCCAGCGTCTTCCACTTCGGCGAGCTCACCATCGGTCAGGTCAAGGACGCCCTTCGCGCCGAGGGGCTCGCCGTCCGCTGACGCCTGCCGGGCGCCGCTGACCCCTGCCCGGGGCGGTCAGGCGAGCTCGTGCGGGACGGTCAGGACAGCCCCAGCGCGGCGCCCCAGAGCGCCTCGACCGCCTCGTCGCTGCCCGTGACCTCGATCTCGGCGACCCGCCGACGCCCGTAGGCAGCGAGGAGCAGCTCCACGGGCGCTCCCTCGAGGACGACGGTGCCCAGGTCGGTCGTGGAGCGGGCCGTCGGATGTCGCGGCCGTCGAGGTCGCGCAGGACGACCCCGACCGGGCTGCGGCGGAACAGCAGCCGACCCAGGCGGTTGAGCGAGCTCCATACGGCGCGGGACTCGCGCTGGGAGACCGTCCGACGCGGGCCCCGGGCCTCGTCGCCGCGCAGCACGTCCTCGTGGTGGATGACGAACTCGACGAAGTTCACCGCGTCGTCCACGGGAGCCAGCCGCGCGGGTGACCACACGGGCGGCCCCGACCGGACCAGGTCGACGAGCTCGGGCCAGGGCTTCGCGGCATACGCGGCCTGTCCCTCCTCGAGGCGGGAGGCGAGGGCCGACACCCACACCCCGGGGGACGAGGTCGGGTCGGCGGTCGCGGATCACGAGGTGCGCCGCGAGGTCGGCCGTCGTCCAGGGGGAGCACAGGGTGGGCGCGTCGGGGCCGGTGGACAGGAAGGTGTCGCAGAGGGCGTCGCGCTCGAGCCGGGCGAGGTGGGTCATGCCTCCATCATGCGTCCTCGCGGTAGGCACGGCGCGGCGCAGTCGGCGGAGCGGGGGCGCGGGCCGTCGGGCACAGGGCGGGGCGTCCGTGTCGGTGGCGCGTGAGAGGCTTCACCCATCCCACTCGTGCACCACCCGGAGGTTCTCTGTGTCCGTCGACGCCGCGCCGTCGCTGCGCCGCAGTCTCGGCATCGTGGGGGTGGGGATCCGCAGGGAGCCGCGCTGGTTCGCGCTCGCGGTGGCCGGCAGCGCCCTCTACGGCGTGATGACGGTCCTCACCGCGTGGGCCATCGGCAAGGTGACCCGCGAGCAGATCCAGCCCGCGGTCCGGGCCGGCACCGTCACCGCCGACCAGCTGTGGGCCATCTTCGGCTGGGTGGCCGGGGTCGTCCTGATCAACGTCGTCGGCGTGGTCATCCGCCGGGTCGCGGCCGGCTACACGATGTACAACGTCGCTGCCGGCTACCGCCGCGAGGTCACCCGGCAGTACCTCCGCCTCCCGCTGTCGTGGCACCACCGCCACCCGTCGGGCCAGCTGCTGTCCAACGCGAACGCCGACGTCGAGGCCACCTGGAACGTCTTCGCACCGCTGCCGATGGCGTTGGGCGTGATCATCATGCTCATCGCCGGCATCGTGCAGATGGTGCTCGTCGACCCGGTGATGGCCATCATCGGGCTCACCGTCTTCCCGGCCCTGTTCCTCGCCAACATGGTCTTCCAGCGAGCGATGTCGCCCCGCGTCTCGCGGGCCCAGCAGCTGCGTGCCGAGGTCAGCGAGGTCGCCCACGAGAGCTTCGAGGCCGGCCTGATCGTCAAGTCGATGGGCCGCGAGGAGCAGGAGGCCCGACGCTTCGAGGAGGTCACCCGCCGACTGCAGGCGGCCAACGTCGAGGTCGGTCGCACCCGCGGCACCTTCGACCCGGTCATCGAGGCCATCCCCACCCTCGGCACGCTCGCGGTGCTCGTCGTCGGCGCCCACCAGGTCGCCAAGGGCGTCCTCGAGCCCGCCGCCGTGGTGCAGGTGGCCTACCTCATCTCGGTGCTGGCGTTCCCGGTCCGTGCCCTCGGCTGGGTGCTCGGCGAGCTGCCGCGCACCGTCGTCGGCTGGGACCGCGTCGACGCCGTCCTCAAGGCGCGCGGTGAGCTGACCTTCGGTGACGAGTCGCTGGCCCGCACCGGGGCAGCCCGTTCGCAGCTGGCGAACGTCGACTACTCCTACGACATCATCGACGAGCACGGCGTCGAGTCGAAGTTCCGCGCCATCCACGACGTGAGCATCGACGTGCCGGCCGGCTCCACGGTGGCCCTCGTCGGCCCCACGGGATCAGGCAAGTCGACCCTGACCAATCTCACCCTGCGCCTCGTCGACCCCGATCGTGGCGACGTCACGCTCGACGGCACGGACCTGCGCGGGGTGGCGCGGGGCGGAGTCTCGTCCGTGGCAGCACTCGTGCCGCAGCAGACCTTCATGTTCGACGACACCGTGCGCGGCAACATCACCCTCGGCGGCGACTACTCCGACGACCAGGTCTGGGCCGCGATCGAGGTCGCGCAGGCCACGGGGTTCGTCACGGCTCTCGGAGCCGGTCTCGACACCCGGGTCGGTGAGCGCGGTGCGTCGCTGTCCGGTGGGCAGCGGCAGCGGATCGCCTTGGCCCGAGCCATCATCCGTCGCCCTCGCCTGCTCGTCCTCGACGACGCCACGAGCGCGGTGGACCCCGCCGTCGAGCAGGCCATCCTCGCGGGCCTGCGCCGGTCCAGTGCCGGCACGACCGTCCTGGTCGTCGCCTACCGCATGTCCACCATCACGCTCGCCGACGAGATCGTCTACATCGAGCTCGGCCGGGTCATCGACCACGGCACCCACAGCGAGCTCCAGCAGCGGTGCGTCGGCTACGAGCGCCTCGTCACGGCATACGCCCGCGAGGCCGCCGAGCGCGCCGCCGTCATCGCGGACGAGGAGGTCGACGGCGACGCCCTCGACGTCCGCACCACTCACGAGGAGGTGGACGCGCCATGAGCACCTCGATCGACGCCACGTCCAGGCTCGGCACCGCCGCCACGCTGCGCCGCGGGCTCGACCTCTCACCGGAGCTGCGCCGCGGGATCGGGGTCACCCTGGCCCTGGCCGCCGTCACGACCGTGGGCCGGGTCGTCGTGCCGTTCGTCGTGCAGAAGACCACCGACGACGGCCTGCTCGGCAAGAACGGTCCCGACCCCGCGCTGGTGACCAAGTACGTCCTGTTCGCCCTCATCGCCGTCGCCGCCACCGCCGTGACCGCGTATGCCGTCAACGTGCGCCTCTTCCGCGCCTCCGAGGCGGGCCTGGCGACCCTGCGGCTGCGCGCGTTCCGCCACATCCACGACCTGTCGATGCTGACCCAGAACACCGAGCGTCGCGGGTCGATGGTCAGCCGCGTCACCTCTGACGTCGACACGATCTCGCAGTTCGTGCAGTTCGGCGGGATCATCCTCATCCTCAGCCTGGGCCAGATCGCGGTGGCGACCGCGTTGATGCTCTTCTACAGCCCGCTGCTCACCGCGGTGGTGTGGCTGTGCTTCGTGCCGCTCCTGTTCGTGATCCGCCGGTTCCAGGCCATCGTCGGACGCGCCTACACCAAGGTCCGCGAACGCGTCGGCGACCTCCTCGCCGCGGTGTCCGAGTCCGTCGTCGGCGCCGCGACCATCCGTGCCTACGGCGTGGAGGAGCGCACCGCGCACCGCATCGACGCCGCCATCGAAGGGCACCGCGCCGCAGCCATCGGGGCGCAGGTGCGGTCGGTCGTCGCGTTCTCGTCGGGGCAGCTCGTCGCCGGGCTGACCCTGGCCGTGGTCCTCGTGGTAGGGACGATCCAGGCGGTGCACGGCAGCCTCACGCTCGGCCAGCTGCTGGCCTTCCTCTTCCTCGTCAACCTCTTCACCCAACCGGTGCAGCAGGCGACCGAGATCCTCAACGAGCTGCAGAACGCCGTCGCCGGCTGGCGCCGCGTCATCGGTGTCGTCGACACCCGCGCCGACGTGGCTGACCCCGGCGACGACGGTGTGGTGCTGCCGCGCGGCCCGATCACGGTCGACTTCGAGGACGTCTCGTTCGCCTACCCCGGTGGTGAGACGGTCCTGCACGACGTCAACCTCTCGATCGCCCCCCGGTCGCGGGTGGCCATCGTCGGCGAGACCGGCTCGGGCAAGTCCACCCTCGCCAAGCTGCTGACCCGGCTGATGGACCCGACCGAGGGCACCGTGCGCATCGACGGGGCCGACCTGCGCGACGTGCGGTTCTCCTCCCTGCGCGAGCGCGTGGTGCTGGTTCCCCAGGAGGGCTTCCTCTTCGACGCGACGCTGCGGGAGAACGTCCGCTTCGGGCGACCTGACGCGACCGACGCCGACGTCACCCTGGCCATCACCGAGCTCGGTCTCGACGCGTGGCTCGCCGGCCTGCCCCAGGGCCTGGCCACCGAGGTCGGCCAGCGGGGCGAGTCGCTGTCGGCGGGGGAGCGCCAGCTCGTGGCGCTGGCCCGCGCCTACCTCGCCGACCCCGACCTCCTGGTCCTCGACGAGGCCACCTCCGCGGTCGACCCGTCCACCGAGGTGCGCCTCCAACGTGCTCTCGAGGGGCTGACCCGCGGGCGCACCTCGGTCGCCATCGCCCACCGCCTGTCGACGGCCGAGGCTGCCGACGAGGTCGTCGTCGTCGACCAGGGCCGGATCGTCGAGCGCGGACCGCACCACGAGCTGGTCGGGGCCGGCGGCGTGTATGCGGCGTTGCACGCCTCCTGGTCGGCCCAGCAGCGCGGCTGACCGACCCGGCTGACCGGACTGACAGGTGGCTGTCAGTGGGCTGTTGCATGATGGAACCCGGACGGCCTGGTCGACAGCCCGGTCGCCCCGATGACCCGCGGATCCTTCAGTGGATCCGGCCCGGACCGCGAGGGGCAGCACCTGTGAGCACGACAGCCGCACGACATTCCGCAGCCAGCCATCCGAGCAGGCCCGAGGGCGGGACGCACGCCCGACCCGGTGCCCCAACCTCGGCGGTCCCGGGTGCCTCGACCACGGCCGTGCCCGGGGACTCGACCCCCATCGGGCTCGAAGACGCCCGAGAGCTGGTCGAGCAGCTGGCGCTCGACGACCTGCCCGTCGGCACCGTCGGCGTCGAGCTCGAGGGGCACGCCGTCGTGTGGCACGACCCGTCGAGCCGGCCGCCCTTCGAGCTGTTGGCCGAGGTGGCCGGCCGCTTGGCCGACCTGCCGGCGGGCGGGCGCACCACGCTGGAGCCCGGTGGTCAGGTCGAGGTCTCCTCCGCGCCCCATCCGGACATCGCCTCCGCACTGGTGGCGATGGCCCAGGACACCGCCCACCTGCGTGCCGCCCTGGCCGGCGAGGGGTGGGGCTGGGCCCTGCTGGGCAGCGACCCCCTGCGGCCTCCGCAGCGCGTGAACCCCGCCGAGCGGTATGCCGCCATGGAGCGCTTCTTCGCATCCAGCGGCGACACGCGTGACCACGGGGCGACGATGATGTGCTCGACGGCTGCCCTGCAGCTCAACCTCCAGCCCGGTCACCCGGACCAGTGGACCGACCGGGTGCGCCGAGCCCAGCGCCTCGGACCGCTGCTCACCGCCCTGAGCGGCAGCTCGGCCTACCTCGCCGGCCGCGACACGGGTTGGCACTCTGCCCGACAGCGGGCCTGGACCGGCCTCGGCGAGCTCCGTGCCGGGCCGATCGACGACCACGACCCGGCGCGTGCGTGGGCAGAGCGCGCCCTCGAGGCACCGGTGGTGCTCGTCCCGCCGGAAGCCGCCCCGGTGCCGGACGGCCGTGGCCTGCGGACCCTGCGGGACTGGCTCACCGACCCGGGCGAGTGGCCCGTGGCGACGGCCGCTGATGTGAGGCGGCAGCTGACCACCCTGTTCCCACCCGTCCGGTTGCGTGGGTGGCTCGAGCTGCGCTGCCTCGACTCGCTGCCCGACCGGTGGTGGCCCGCCATCGCCGCGCTGACGACGACCTGGATGGACGTCGAGGCGATCCACCCGGACGTCGACCGCGCCATCGCGACCACCGCCGACCGGTGGCACGCGGCAGCCAGCGACGGCCTCGGCGACGCGTCCCTGCGGCGAGCCGCCGCCACCTGCCTGGAGGCGGCACTGTCCGTCGTCCCCGACGTGGTCCGGCCCGCGGTCGAGGAGCTGACCGAGCTCGCAGGAACGGGCCGCAGCCCCGGCACCCTCATCGTCGACGACCTCCGCCGGCGCGGGCCCGCGGTGGTCCTGGAGGAGATGTCCCATGTCTGACCCGCTGGTCCCTCACACGAGCACGAACACGAGCACGAGCCAAGGAGCGAGCGCGAGCGCCAGCCCGAGCGAGACCCCACCGCTGCTGCCCTCGGCGACCGAGGTGGCCCGTGACCTCGAGCTCGCCAGGGCCCGGACGACCTGGTTCACCGAGCTCGACGAGGCGGAGCTGTTCGCCCAGCACAGCCCGATCATGAGCCCGCTCGTCTGGGACCTCGCGCACATCGCCCAGCAGGAGGAGCTCTGGCTGATCCGCGGCGGCGACATGGCGTGCCCGGGGATGCTGCCGGCCGGTGTCGACGCGCTCTACGACGCGTTCAGCCCAGCCACGGGCGATCCGCGCCCAGCCTGCCGCTGCTGCCGCCGGTCGAGGCCCGGCGCTACGGCCACGAGGTCCGCGGCCGGGTGCTCGACGCGCTCGAGCGCGCCGACGACACCTTTCCCGTACGCCATGGTCGTCCAGCACGAGGAGCAGCACGACGAGACGATGCTGGCGACCCTCCAGCTCCGCGGCGGGCGCGCCGGTCCTGCCCCGACCCGCCAGCTGCCGCCGGGACGTCCGGTGCCGCAGGACTCGGTGCTCGTCCCCGCGGGTGAGTTCGTCCTCGGCGTCAGCACCTGGAGGAGCCCGACCTCGCTCGACAACGAGCGACCCGGCCACGTCGTCGACGTCCCGGCGTTCCGCATCGGCCGGGTCCCGGTGACCAACGCGCAGTGGCAGGCGTTCGTCGAGGCCGGCGGCTACGACCGGGCGGACCTGTGGTCGACCGCGGCTGGCAGCACCGGCACGAGGCCGGCGCTCGAGCGGCCCCTCGCCTGGCGTGGTGACGGCACCCGCGTGCGGTTCGGCGTCGTCGAGGACGTCCCGGCCGACGAGCCGGTCCAGCACGTCAGCCACTTCGAGGCGGAGGCCTTCGCCCGCTGGTCCGGCGCCCGGCTCCCCACCGAGGTCGAGTGGGAGAAGGCGTGCGCCTGGGACCCGGACGCGCGGCCGTCGTCGTCGGTGGCCCTGGGGTTCGGCCGCGCCGAGCCCGAGCTTGCCAACCTCGGTGGCGGCGCCCTGCGCCCCGCGCCGGTGGGTTCGCTCCCGGCCGGAGCGTCGGCATACGGGGTCGAGCAGCTCGTCGGGGACGTCTGGGAGTGGACGTCGTCGGGCTTCGAGCCGTGGCCCGGGTTCAGCCCGATGCTCTACGCGCAGTACAGCGCACCGTTCTTCGGTGGCGACTACCGCGTGCTGCGTGGTGGCTCTGGGCCACGGCGGCGTCCACGGTGCGGCCGTCGTTCCGCAACTGGGACCACCCGTTCCGCCGACAGATCTTCACCGGCGTCCGCCTCGCCTGGGACGCCTGACGTGTGCCGGCACCTGGCGTGGTTCGGCGCACCCCGGTCGGTGGCGTCGCTCGTGCTCGAGCCCGCGCACGGGCTGCTCACCCAGTCCTGGGCGCCGCGCCGGCAGGCGCACGGCACGGTCAACGCCGACGGCTGGGGCATCGGCCTGCACCCTGAGGACGGGGGAGCGGCCGCGCGGTGGCGCTCCGACAAACCGATCTGGTCCGACACCAACCTCGTCTCGATGGCACCCCACCTGCGGGCCGGACGCGTGATCGCGGCGGTCCGCTCGGCCAGCGAGGGCATGCCGGCAGACGCGACCGCGGCAGCACCGTTCCTGCACGACGGGTGGCTCGTCTCGCACAACGGCAAGGTCGACCGCTGTGCCGTGGGGCCGAGCCTGGCTGCCGAGTCCGCCTGTGACGCAGCGCTGCTCGCGGCCCGGGTGGTCGCTGCTGACCCGCACCGCGTCGGCGCCACGCTGCACGAGGTGGCGGTCGGGGACCCCCACGCGCGCCTCAACCTGTTGCTGCTCTCGCGCGACGAGCTGCTCGCGACCCGGTGGGGTGACACGTTGTTCCTCCGCCGCGACGACGAAGGGGTGCTCGTCGCCAGCGAGCCGGACGACGGCGCCGGGTGGGAGGAGGTCCCCGACCGGCACCTCGTGACGGTCACGAGCGCCGGGGTGCGGGTCGAGCCGCTCGCCACCCACTGACCCCGCAACCCGGGACGGCCCCGCCTTCGGCACAATGGCCGGGTGACGTCCCCCGCAGTCCTCGACCCCCAGATCGCCGCCAGGCTCAAGCGCGACCCCCAGGGACTGGTCGCCGCGGTGGTCCAGCAGCACGACAGCGGCGAGGTCCTCATGCTCGGCTGGATGGACGACGAGGCCCTGCGTCGCACGCTCACCGAGGGCCGGGTGACCTTCTGGTCGCGCAGCCGCGAGGAGTACTGGCGCAAGGGCGACACCAGCGGCCACGTCCAGCACGTGAAGTCGGTCGCGCTGGACTGCGACGGGGACGCCCTGCTCGTCCGGGTGGACCAGGTCGGCGCGGCCTGCCACACCGGCGACCACACCTGCTTCGACGCCGGTGACCTGGGCGCAGCGGTGACGACCGATGCCTGACCCCGCACCCTCGGGTCGCTCGGCCCCCGTCACCGACGTCGCCCCGGACCTCTCGTTCGGCGCGACCTGGCCCAGCCTGGAGACCTTCCAGCTCCTGGCCAAGGACCGTCGGGTGATCCCCGTCGTCCGCCGGCTCATGGCCGACGCGGAGACCCCGGTCGGGGTCTACCGCAAGCTCGCCAAGGACGCGTCCGGGCACGTTCCTGCTCGAGTCCGCGGAGCACGGCGGGGTCTGGTCGCGCTACTCGATCGTCGGCGCCGCCAGCAGCGCCGTCCTCACCGAGCGCAACGGCCAGGCGCACTGGGTGGGGGAGCCGCCGGTCGGCGTGCCCACCGACGGCAGCCCGCTGGACGCGCTGCGCGACACCGTGGCCGCGCTGGCCACTGCCCCCATCGAGGGCCTGCCCCCGCTCACCGGTGGCATGGTGGGCGCCATCTCGTATGACGCGGTGCGGCGCTGGGAGAAGGTCCCCACCGAGGTCCCCGACGAGCTGGGCGTCCCCGAGATCACGATGATGCTCGCCACCGACCTCGCCGTGCTCGACCACGCCGACGGCTCGGTGCTGCTCGTCGCCAACGCGGTGAACTTCGACGACACGGACGAGCGGGTCGAGGATGCCTGGGCCGACGCCGTCTCCCGGCTCGACGCGATGACCAGCGACCTGGCCGCCCCAGCCCCCAGCACGGTGGCGACGGTCGACCGCGGCGCGTTCGACCGGGCCCGCGGCGAGGTGCGCAGCAACTACGTCCAGGCCGACTTCGAGGAGATGGTCGAGTTTGCCAAGGAGGACATCCGCGCCGGGGAGGTCTTCCAGGTCGTTCTCTCGCAACGGTTCTCGACGCCGTGCCCGGCCGACGCCCTCGACGTCTACCGGGCCCTGCGCACGTCCAACCCCAGCCCGTACATGTACCTGCTGCGGCTGCCGCTGGCTGACGGCACCGCCTACGACGTCGTCGGGTCGTCGCCGGAGGCCCTGGTCAAGGTCACCGGGCGCCGGGCCATCACGCACCCCATCGCCGGCTCGCGGCCCCGGGGCAAGACGCCCGAGGACGACCTGCGCCTCGCCGAGGACCTGCTCGCCGACCCCAAGGAACGCGCCGAGCACGTCATGCTCGTCGACCTCGGCCGCAACGACCTCCAGCGGGTCTGCGAGGCCGGGACGGTGGACGTCGTGGAGTTCATGAACGTCCGCCGCTACTCCCACGTCACCCACCTCGAGTCGACGGTGGTCGGCGACCTCGCACCGGGCCACACGGCATACGACGTCCTCGCGGCGACGTTCCCGGCCGGCACCCTGTCCGGGGCGCCGAAGCCGCGCGCGCTCAGCCTCATCGAGCACTACGAACCCAGCCGCCGCGGCATCTACGGCGGCGTCGTGGGCTACCTCGACTTCCACGGAGACCTCGACATGGCCATCGCCATCCGCACGGCCGTCATCAAGGACGGCACCGCCCACGTGCAGGCGGGAGCCGGCATCGTCGCCGACTCCGTGCCGACCGCGGAGTTCGAGGAGACGGTCAACAAGGCTGCTGCCGCGCTCCGGGCCGTCGCCACCGCCAGCGCCCTGAGGACCGTCCGGTGAAGCACCTGCGCCCGACGTCCAAGCTCACCGTCATCGTGCTCGCCCTCATCGGCGCCGCGGTGCTGCTCACCAGTGGTGGACGGATCTGGGCCACCGGCACCGTCAACGACCCGGTGCTCGGTGCGAGCCGCATCTCGGGCACCGGCACCGAGCTCGCGACCGGGGTGGTGGCGCTGGCCCTCGTTGCGGCGGCTGCTGCCCTGGCCAGTGCGACCAGCGGGCCGGTCGTGCGGCGGGTCACCCTCGTCGTCCTCGCCCTGACCGGTTTCGGTGTCGGGTTCGTCGCCACGCGCGTCGCGCTCGACCCCGAGCAGGCACTCGGAGCCGTTGCGGCCCGTTCGCTCGGGCGCACCGGCTCGATCGAGACGCACGCCACCGCGACCGCGTGGCCGTGGATCGCCGTCGTCGCCAGTGCCCTGCTGGTGCTCGCTGCGGTCGCCGGCTGGTTCGGCTCCGGCTCGTGGCGCGGCCTGGGGGCGAGGTACGAGGCGCCCGGTGCCACCGCAGGTGCCCGCGGCCAGCGGGTGGCCAGCGACTGGGACCGGCTCGACGCCGGTGACGACCCCACCGCCCGCGACGACCCGACCGCGCGCGACGACCCGACCGTGCGCGACGACCCGACCGTGCGCGACGAGTCGTCCGGCACCTGACAGAATGGCCTCGAACGACCCTCCCCGACCTCCCCAGGAGTCCCGCACCATGGCAGAGCACGAGATCCACGAAGACCACGGCCACAGCGTCGCCGCGTGGACGGCGGTCGGGATCCTGCTCGTCGGCAGCGCCGTGATGGCATTGGCCGTGGCCCTGGCCACCGTCCCCCTGTTCGTCGTCGGTGCGGTCATCTGCGTCGCCGGCGTGGTGGCCGGCAAGGTCCTGGGCATGGCCGGCTACGGCGCCAAGGACGTGCCGCCCGTCACGAGCGACAGCCAGAAGACCTCCGGCGTCAGCTGAGCTCATGCAGGTCGTGGCCACCCGCCTCCCGGAGCCACTACGAGCCCCGCTGCTCGTCGGTGCCGGAGGCCTGGTGGCCGCGGCCGCGCTCCTGCTGCGCGACCCGCACGTCGCAGGTTCGTGGCCGGTCTGCCCGTTCCTCACCCTGACCGGGCGGCCGTGCCCGGCCTGCGGTGGCCTGCGGGCCACCCAGGACCTGCTCACGGGCCACGTCACGGCGGCCCTGTCGAGCAACGCGTATGCCGTGCTGACCGTCGTGCTCGGCGGCCTCGCCTACGTCGCGTGGCTGGTCTCCGCAGCGCAGGGGCGCCACCCCACGTGGTTGCGGCGTTCGTCGACGGTGGGCGGCCTCTGGGCCGCCGGGCTGCTGGCCTTCGGGCTGCTGCGGCTGCTGCCCGGTCTGTCCGTACTGCGACCCTGACGCGGCGGCGCCGGACGTGCTCTATAGCCTGTCAACCATGGCCACCGTGCTCGACGAGATCGTTGCTGGTGTCCGCGAGGACCTCGCGGACGCCGTGTCCGTGACCCCCTTCGCGCAGATGGAACAGCTGGCCCGCAGCGCACCGCCGGCGCTCGACGCGGAGGCCGCCCTGCGCCGACCCGGACTCTCCCTCATCGCCGAGGTCAAGCGCGCCAGCCCCAGCAAAGGTGCGCTGGCCGACATCGCCGACCCCGCGGCCCTCGCCGCGGACTACGAGGCGGGTGGCGCCACCGCGGTGAGCGTGCTCACCGAACGCCGCCGTTTCGGTGGCTCGCTGGACGACCTGGACGCCGTCCGTGGCGCTGTGCGGATCCCGGTGCTGCGCAAGGACTTCATGGTGGAGGACTACCAGCTGTTCGAGGCGCGGGCCCACGGTGCCGACCTGATCCTGCTCATCGTGGCGGCGCTGGCGCAGGACGACCTCGTCCGCATGCAGCAGCTGGCCCGTGACCTGGGGATGACCGCGCTCGTCGAGGTCCACGACGAGGAAGAGACGGCCCGCGCGGTCGACGCAGGCGCCACGGTCATCGGCGTCAACGCCCGCAACCTCAAGACCCTGGCTGTCGACCCCGACACCTTCGCGCGCCTCGCGCCGCTGATCCCCGACACCTGCGTGAGGGTGGCCGAGTCCGGGGTGTCCGGACCCGCGGACGCCGCCCGCTTCGCAGCCGAGGGCGCCGACGCCGTCCTCGTCGGGGAGGCCCTCGTGCGCGGCAACGCGCCACGGCAGGCGGCCCACGACCTCATCACGGCGGGAGCCCTCTCATGACCGACCTCATCCCTGAGCCCGTGCCCCGACCGGGTCGCTTCGGCGACTTCGGCGGCCGCTACGTCCCGGAGGCCCTGGTCCCGGCGCTGGAGGAGCTCGACGAGGCCCGCCGCAAGGCCATGGTCGACCCCGAGTTCCTCGGTGAGCTCGAACGGCTGCACCGCACCTACACGGGACGCCCGAGCATCATCACCGAGGTGCCGCGGTTCGCCGAGCACGCAGGCGGGGCGCGCATCATCCTCAAGCGCGAGGACCTCAACCACACCGGCTCGCACAAGATCAACAACGTCCTGGCCCAGGCGCTGCTGACCAAGCGGATGGGCAAGTCGCGCGTCATCGCCGAGACCGGCGCCGGACAGCACGGCGTTGCCACGGCCACCGCCGCCGCCCTCATGGGCCTGGACTGCGTCATCTACATGGGCAAGGTCGACACCGAGCGCCAGGCCCTCAACGTCGCCCGCATGCGGATGCTCGGCGCGGAGGTCAAGCCGGTCCCCACCGGCAGCGGGACGCTCAAGGACGCCATCAACGACGCGATGCGTGACTGGGTCACCAACGTCGGTGACACGCACTACATCCTCGGCACGGTGACCGGTCCGCACCCGTTCCCGGAGATGGTCCGCGACTTCCACCGCATCATCGGCGTCGAGGCACGAGCGCAGGTGCTCGACTCGGTCGGCCGGCTGCCCGACGCGGTGATCGCCTGCGTCGGGGGCGGTTCCAACGCCATGGGCATCTTCCACCGCTTCATCGACGACGCCGACGTCCGGCTGATCGGCATCGAGGCCGGGGGAGAGGGCATCGAGGGTGGTCGGCACGCCGCCCGCTTCGCCGCCGAGCTCGCCCGGGGTGCTGCACGGCACGTTCAGCTACCTCATGCAGGACGACGACGGCCAGACCCTCGAGTCGCACTCGATCTCGGCCGGCCTCGACTACCCCAGCGTCGGGCCGGAGCACGCGCACCTGCGCGACAGCGGCCGGGCGGAGTACCGCTACGCCACCGACGCGCAGGCCATGAAGGCGTTCGAGCTGCTGTGCCGCACCGAGGGCATCATCCCCGCCATCGAGTCGGCGCACGCCCTCGCGGGCGCGATGGAGGTGGGCCGCGAGCTCGGGCCGGACGCCCTGCTGCTCGTCAACCTGTCGGGTCGCGGCGACAAGGACATGCACACGGCCGCGGAGTACTTCGGCCTCATCGACGGCGACGCTGTCCCCAGCGGCACCGCTGACGAGCCGCGTGCCGAGGGCGACGGAAGGACCCAGCTGTGAGCACCACCACCGACATCGGCGTCGGCGAGGTCCTGGCCAGGTGTCGCGCGGAGAACCGCGCCGCCCTCGTGGGCTACCTCCCGGTGGGCTTCCCGACGGTCGAGGGCTCGATCGCCGCGATGGTCGCCATGGTCGAGGCCGGGGTCGACATCGTCGAGGTCGGCATCCCCTACAGCGACCCGTTGATGGACGGCCCGGTCATCGCCTACGCCGCCGACCAGGCGCTCAAGCACGGCGTCCGGGTGGACGACGTCTTCAAGGCCACCCAGGCGGTGCGCGACGCCGGTGCCCCGCCTCTGGTGATGTCCTACTGGAACCTCATCCTGCGCCACGGGCCGACCGCCTTCGCCACCGACCTCGCCGCTGCGGGCGGGGCCGGGATCATCACCCCGGACCTCATCCCCGACGAGGCCGACGAGTGGATCAGGGCCAGCGAAGCCAGCGGCCTCGACCGGGTCTTCCTGGTCGCCCCGAGCTCGACCGACGAGCGGATCGCCTCGGTCACCTCGCACTGCCGCGGTTTCGTCTACGCGGTCTCCCACATGGGGGTCACCGGCGCCCGCACCTCGATGGGTGACGCCGCGTCGGTCATCGTCAGCCGCACGAAGGCCGTCACCGACCTCCCGGTCTGCGTCGGGCTCGGGGTGTCCGACGGGGAGCAGGCTGCGGAGGTGGCGGCCTACGCCGACGGGGTGATCGTGGGTTCGGCCCTCGTGCGGTGCCTGACCGAGGCCGACGACCTCGAGTCCGGCCTGGCGACCCTGCGCGCCCTCGTGGCCGACCTCGCCGAGGGCGTCCGGAGAGGGCGCTGACGTGGCCGTCCTCGCCAACCCGCGCCAGCGCGACGTCGTGGGGCTCGTGGCCCGGCTGGTCCTGGGGGCCGTCATCGCGGTCGCCGGCCTGCTCAAGGTGGGTGAGCTCGAGACCTCGGCGCGCGCCGTGCGCGCCTACCAGCTCCTCCCGTATGACGTGGCCGGCTACGTCGGCTACGCGCTGCCCATCCTCGAGGTCGCCGTGGGCGTCCTGCTGCTGCTGGGCCTGTTCACCCGGTGGAGCGCCGTCGTCGCCGGCGTCCTCATGGTGGTGTTCATCACCGGGATCGCCTCGGCGTGGGCCCGCGGGCCTGAGCATCGACTGCGGCTGCTTCGGCAAGGGGGGAACCATTGCGGCCGCCCAGACGCAGTACCCACAGGAGATCGCCCGCGACATCGGGTTGCTGCTCTGTGCGGGTTGGCTGGTCCTGCGCCCCCGCACCGCGCTGAGCCTCGAACGCTTCCTGTTCCCCGCAGCACACGACGAGAGGGTCCACGCATGACCAGCAGCAGCGCCAGTCGCAAGGCGAAGATCCAGGCGGCCACGCCGAAGTCGCAGCAGCGCAAGGGCGCCAACCCGCTGGTGGTGGCCACCGTCGTCGTGGTGATCGTCCTGGCCGCGGTCGTCGGTGCCGTGATCCTGGGCAGCCAGGACAAGAAGGCGGCCACGACCGCTGGCGGCTCGGCCCTCCCCAAGGGCGCCTCGGCCATGGGCGCCGGCATCGTCGTCACCCCGAGCGCCCCGGCCAACGTGCCCACCCTGGACCTCTACGAGGACTTCCAGTGCCCGATCTGCGCCGAGTTCGAGCACCGCTTCGGTGCCGACATCACGTCGCTCGCCGACAAGGGGCAGGTCAAGCTCGTCTACCACATGCTGAGCTTCCTCGACGACAACCTGCACAACGACTCCTCCAACCGCGCCGCCAACGCGGCCGCCTGCGCCGCCGACCAGGACAAGTTCATCCCCTACCACTCGGCGAACTTCGGTGGGCAGCCGCTCAAGGAGGGCGCCGGGTACACCGACGCCGCGCTGAGGTCCTTCGCGCAGAAGGCCGGCATCACCGGGGCCGGGCTCACCACCTGGGACAAGTGCTACTCCAGCCGCGCGCACAACCAGTACGTCGTGTCCGTGCAGACGCAGTCGGAGAAGGACGGCGTCAACGGCACCCCGACCCTGAAGCTCAACGGCAAGACCCTCGACCTCGCGGGCTTCACCTCCGAGTCCCTCGCGGCTGCCGTCAAGGCCGCCACGAAGTGATCCCGGCAGCTGTCCCGGCGAACATCCCCAGCCCCACCTCAGGCGTCTGGCACCTCGGGCCCGTTCCCGTGCGGGCCTACGCCCTGTGCATCCTGGCCGGCATCGTCGTCGCCGTCTGGATCACCGGTCGCCGTCTGGTCGACCGGGGGCACCCTCCGAGAAGGCGATCGACATCTCCGCCTGGGCGGTGCCGTTCGGCATCGTGGGCGGTCGGCTCTACCACGTCATCACCTCACCGCAGGCCTACTTCGGCGCCGGCGGACACCCGTGGCGGGCGTTCGCCATCTGGGAGGGCGGCCTCGGCATCTGGGGGGCCGTCGCCCTCGGCGCGGTGGGCGCCTGGATCGGTGCCCGACGTCACGGGGTCTCCTTCCACGACTTCGCCGACTCCGCCGCCCCGGGTATCGCGGTGGCCCAGGCGCTCGGCCGCTGGGGCAACTACTTCAACAACGAGCTCTACGGCCGCCGGACCGACGTCCCGTGGGGCCTGACCATCCACGAGTGGGACAGCTCCGCCGGACACGCCGTCCGCGACGCCGCGGGACACCCGGTCGTGCTGGGCACGTTCCAGCCGACGTTCCTCTACGAGTCGCTGTGGTGCCTGCTGCTCGCCCTGGCCCTGGTCCTCGCCGACCGGCGGTTCGCCCTGCGCAAGGGGCAGCTCTTCGGGCTCTACGTCATGGGCTACCCGCTCGGGCGGATCGTCTTCGAGCTGATGCGCAGCGACGACGCCAACCACATCCTCGGCCTGAGGGTGAACGTCTGGACCAGCATGTTCGTGTTCGTGCTCGGGATCGTCCTCGTCTGGGCCGGACGGCACCGTGAGGTGGCCATCCCCGGACGCTCAGCATCTCACCATACGGAATAGCCCGGCTCACATGCTAGGACGACAAGCGGTTCTCGGTATCCTCGCCTCAGCCGTGGCCAAGGCCGTCCACGCGCGTGAACAGGTGTGCCAGCTGAACAACCAGAGGGCCGCTCCGACGCACCACGACCCCCTCAGGACGGTGACCCGAACGTGACTTCTGCGCGCTTCTCCGCCCAGCCCGCCGACTCCGGGCTCTACCGCCGCGAGTTCGAGCACGACGCCTGTGGCGTCGCCCTCGTGGCCACGATGCGGGGCAGCGCCGGTCACGACATCGTCGACCACGCCCTCACCGCGCTGCGCAACCTCGAGCACCGGGGCGCCACCGGCGCCGACCCGCTCGTCGGCGACGGCGCCGGCATCCTCACGCAGGTCCCCGACGCCTTCTTCCGCGAGGTCGTGGACTTCGACCTCCCCGTCGCCGGCGCGTATGCCGTGGGCATCGCCTTCCTGCCGCTCGAGGAGTCCGCCCGGGCCGAGGCGGTCCAGCGCATCGAGGCGATCGCCGCGCGAGGAGGACCTGCGCGTCCTCGGCTGGCGCGACGTGCCGGTGAGCACCGAGCTCGTCGGCCAGGCGGCCCGCGACTGCATGCCGTTCTTCCGCCAGCTGTTCGTCAGCTCCGCGTCGGGCCGCATGGTCGGGATCGGCCTGGACCGGCTGGCCTTCTGCCTGCGCAAGCGGGCCGAGCGCGAGACCGAGGTCTACTTCCCGTCGCTGTCGTGCCGCACCCTGGTCTACAAGGGCATGCTCACGACCGGGCAGCTCGAGCCGTTCTTCCCCGACCTGTCCGACCGGCGCTTCGAGACCCAGCTCGCGCTGGTCCACTCGCGCTTCTCCACCAACACCTTCCCCAGCTGGCCGCTGGCGCACCCCTACCGGCTGATCGCCCACAACGGCGAGATCAACACCGTCAAGGGCAACCGCAACTGGATGCGGGCCCGCGAGAGCCAGCTCGTCTCCGACGTCATCCCCGGCGACCTCGACGCGGCTCTTCCCGATCTGCACGCCCGAGGCGTCCGACTCGGCGTCCTTCGACGAGGCGCTGGAGCTGCTCGCACCTCGGCGGCCGCTCGCTGCCGCACGCCGTGCTGATGATGATCCCGGAGGCCTGGGAGAACCACGCCGAGATGGACCCGGCCCGACGGGCCTTCTACGAGTTCCACTCGACCTTCATGGAGCCGTGGGACGGGCCCGCCTGCGTCACCTTCACCGACGGCACGCTCATCGGCGCGGTGCCTCGACCGCAACGGGCTGCGGCCCGGCCGCTACTCGGTCACCGACGACGGCCTGGTCGTCCTCGCGTCCGAGGTCGGCGTCCTCGACCTCGACCCGACGCGCGTCGTCCGCAAGGGCCGCCTCCAGCCGGGCCGGATGTTCCTCGTCGACACCGAGCACGGCCGGATCGTCGCCGACGACGAGGTCAAGTCCGCAGCTCGCCGCCCAGCACCCGTACGACGAGTGGCTGCACGCCGGCCTGATCCACCTCGACGACCTGCCCGAGCGCGAGCACATCGTGCACACCGCAGCCTCGGTCGCCCGTCGCCAGCAGACCTTCGGCTACACCCAGGAGGAGCTCAAGATCCTGCTGACGCCGATGGCGCGAGACCGGCGGAGAGGCGCTCGGCTCGATGGGCACCGACACCCCGATCGCCGTGCTGTCCGACCGGCCCGCGGCTGCTCTTCGACTACTTCACCCAGCTCTTCGCCCAGGTGACCAACCCGCCGCTCGACGCGATCCGCGAGGAGCTCGTCACCTCCCTCGGCACGGTCATCGGGCCCGAGGGCAACGTCCTCGCGCGCGACCCCGGCGCACGCCCGCCAGGTCGTCCTGCCGTTCCCGGTCATCGACAACGACGAGCTGGCCAAGATCGTCCACGTCAACGCCGACGGCGACCTGCCCGGCTACGCCACCCACGTCGTCCGCGGTCTCTACGACGTCACCGGCGGTGCGGCCGCGATGCAGGCGCGGCTCGAGGAGATCTTCGCCGAGGTCTCCGCGGCGATCGCCGACGGCGCCCGGTTCGTCGTGCTGTCCGACCGTGACTCGGGCCGCGACCGGCGCCGATCCCGTCGCTGCTGCTCACCTCCGCCGTGCACCACCACCTCATCCGCGAGAAGACCCGCACCCAGGTGGGGCTGGTCGTCGAGGCCGGCGACGTCCGCGAGGTGCACCACGTCGCGCTGCTCATCGGGTACGGCGCGGCAGCGGTCAACCCCTACCTCGCCATGGAGTCGGTCGAGGACCTGGTCCGCTCCGGCGCGATCGAGGGCGTCACCTCCGAGCAGGCCGTCAAGAACCTCATCAAGGCGCTCGGCAAGGGTGTCCTCAAGGTGATGTCCAAGATGGGCATCTCGACCGTCGCGTCCTACCGCGGCGCCCAGGTCTTCGAGGCGATCGGCCTGTCGCAGGAGCTCGTCGACCGCTACTTCACCGGCACGGTCAGCCAGCTCGGCGGCATCGGTCTCGACGTCATCGCCGCGGAGACCGCGGCCCGGCACGCGCGCGGCATACCCGCCGGACGGCGTGCGCCTCCCGCACCGCAAGCTCGACGTCGGCGGCGAGTACCAGTGGCGCCGCGAGGGCGAGCCGCACCTGTTCGACCCGGACACCGTGTTCCGCCTGCAGCACTCGACGCGCCAGCGCCGCTACGACATCTTCAAGCAGTACACCGCAGCGGGTCGACGAGCAGTCCGAGCGGCTGATGACGCTGCGCGGCCTGTTCGAGCTCGGCGGGCGCCAGCCCGCGCGGCCGATCTCGATCGACGAGGTCGAGCCGGTCAGCGAGATCGTCAAGCGGTTCAACACCGGCGCGATGTCCTACGGCTCGATCAGCCAGGAGGCCCACGAGACCCTGGCCATCGCCATGAACCGGCTCGGTGGCGCGCTCCAACACCGGCGAGGGCGGCGAGGACGTCGACCGGCTGCATGGACGACGACACGCCGCTCGGCGATCAAGCAGGTCGCGTCCGGCCGCTTCGGCGTCACCTCGCTCTACCTCACCAAGTCCGACGACATCCAGATCAAGATGGCCCAGGGCGCCAAGCCCGGCGAGGGCGGCCAGCTGCCCGGCCACAAGGTCTACCCGTGGATCGCCAAGACCCGGCACTCGACGCCCGGCGTCGGCCTGATCAGCCCGCCGCCGCACCACGACATCTACTCGATCGAGGACCTCGCCCAGCTGATCCACGACCTCAAGAACGCCAACCCGCGAGGCCCGGATCCACGTCAAGCTGGTCTCCGAGGTCGGGGTCGGCACGGTCGCCGCCGGTGTCTCCAAGGCGCACGCCGACGTCGTCCTCATCTCCGGCCACGACGGCGGCACCGGCGCCTCGCCGCTGACCTCGCTCAAGCACGCCGGCGGCCCCTGGGAGATCGGCCTCGCCGAGACCCAGCAGACGCTGGTGCTCAACGGGCTGCGCGACCGGATCGTCGTGCAGTGCGACGGCCAGCTCAAGACCGGCCGCGACGTCGTCATCGCCGCCCTGCTCGGCGCCGAGGAGTTCGGGTTCGCCACGGCGCCGCTGGTCGTCAGCGGCTGCATCATGATGCGCGTCTGCCACCTCGACACCTGTCCCGGTCGGCATCGCCACCCAGAACCCCGAGCTGCGCAAGCGGTTCACCGGCAAGCCCGAGTTCGTCGAGACCTTCTTCGAGTACATCGCCGAGGAGGTCCGCGAGCACCTGGCCGCGCTGGGCTTCCGGACCATCGAGGAGGCCGTCGGCCAGGTGTCGTCGATCGACGCCACGCAAGGCGGTCGACCACTGGAAGGCCGCCGGGCTGGACCTGTCGCCGATCTTCACCGACGTCGCAGAGCCCCGACGGCTCGGCCGCGTCGCAACACGACCGGGCAGGACCACGGCCTCGAGAAGGCCCTCGACCACCAGCTCATCACGATCGCCCAGGACGCCATCACCGACGGCACCCCGGTCACCGCGGAGGTCGCGGTCCGCAACGTCAACCGCACCATCGGCACGCTGCTCGGCCACGAGGTGACCAAGGCGCACCCCGACGGGCTGCCCGACAACACCATCGACCTCACCCTGCGGGGTTCGGCCGGCCAGTCGCTCGGCGCCTTCCTGCCGCGGGGCATCACCCTGCGCCTGTATGGCGACGCCAACGACTACGTCGGCAAGGGCCTGTCGGGTGGGCGAGTGGTCGTCCGTCCCGACCGCGCGCGCCCCGCTGCAGGCCGAGCAGAACGTCATCGCCGGCAACGTCATCTGCTACGGCGCGACGACGGGCGAGCTCTTCCTGCGCGGCCAGGTGGGCGAGCGCTTCTGCGTCCGCAACTCCGGCGCCAGCGCCGTCGTCGAGGGCGTCGGCGACCACGGCTGCGAGTACATGACCGGCGGCAACGTCCTCGTCCTCGGGCCGACCGGTCGCAACTTCGCGGCCGGCATGTCCGGCGGGAGTGGCCTACGTCCTCGACCTCGACCAGGACCGCGTCAACCGCGAGCTCGTCGACCTGTCGCCGCTGCGGCCCGACGACGAGACGGTGGTGCGCGAGCTGCTCGCCAAGCACGTCGAGTGGACCGAGTCCCCAGTGGCCGCAGCGCTGCTCGCGGACTGGGACGACGCCCGCAGCAGGTTCACGCTCGTGCTGCCCCGCGACTACCAGCGCGTCCTCGACGTGCGGGCGGCCGCGGAGGACAGAAGGTCTCGACATCAACGGCTCCGAGGTCTGGGAGCGGATCATGGAGGCTTCCCGTGGCTGACCCCCAGGGCTTTCTCAAGACTCGCGAGCGCGAGCTCCCGGCTCGTCGACCGGTCCCCGTCCGCATCAAGGACTGGAAAGAGGTCTACGAGGAGCAGGAGCTCGGGCAGCTGCAGCGCCAGGCCGGGCGCTGCATGGACTGCGGGATCCCGTTCTGCCACAGCGGTTGTCCGCTCGGCAACCTCATCCCCGAGTGGAACGACCTGGCCTGGAAGGGTGACTGGCGCGAGGCGATCGAACGCCTGCACGCGACCAACAACTTCCCCGAGTTCACCGGTCGCCTCTGCCCGGCTCCCTGCGAGACCGCGTGCGTGCTCGGCATCAACCAGCCGGCCGTGACGATCAAGCAGATCGAGGTCACGACGATCGACCGTGCCTTCGACGCGGGCTACGTCCAGCCGCAGGCTCCCGAGCGCCTCACCGGCAAGACCGTCGCCGTCGTCGGCTCCGGTCCCGCTGGGCTCGCCGCCGCCCAGCAGCTGACCCGCGCCGGCCACACCGTCGCGGTCTACGAGCGCGCCGACAAGCCCGGTGGCCTGCTGCGCTACGGCATCCCCGAGTTCAAGATGGAGAAGTCGGTGCTGGACCGCCGGATCGCCCAGATGGAGGCCGAGGGCACGCGCTTCCGCAGCGGCGTCAAGGTCGGCGACGACGTCACCGGTCGCCAGCTCCGTGACCGCTACGACGCCGTCGTCCTCGCCATCGGCGCGACCGTGCCCCGCGACCTGCCGGTGCCCGGGCGCGAGCTCGACGGCGTCATGCAGGCGATGGAGTTCCTGCCGCCGGCCAACAAGGTCGCGCTCGGCGAGACCGTCGAGGGTCAGGTCACCGCGGAGGGCAAGGACGTCATCGTCATCGGCGGTGGCGACACCGGCGCCGACTGCATCGGTACCTCGCACCGCCAGGGCGCCAGGTCCGTCACGAGCCTGGAGATCATGCCGCAGCCGGGGGAGGAGCGGATCGCGGGTCAGCCGTGGCCGACCTACCCCATGCTCTTCCGGGTCGCCTCCGCGCACGAGGAGGGCGGCGATCGCCTGTATGCCGTGTCCACCAAGGAGATCCTCGGCGAGGACGGCAAGGTCAGCGGCATCCGCCTCGTCGACGTGCAGCGCGGTGAGAACGGCTTCGACGAGGTCGAGGGGACCGAGCGCGTCCTGCCGGCGCAGCTGGTGCTGCTCGCCATGGGGTTCCTCGGACCGGAGAAGCCCGGTGTCGTGGAGCAGCTCGAGGTCGAGCTCGACGAGCGCTCCAACGTCAAGCGCGACAAGGAGTACATGTCGAGCGTGCCCGGCGTGTTCGTCGCCGGTGACGCGGGCCGTGGGCAGTCGCTCATCGTCTGGGCCATCGCCGAGGGCCGTTCGGCCGCTGCCGGGGTCGACAAGTTCCTCAGTGGCCAGACGGCGCTGCCGCGTCCGGTCAACCCCAACGACCGGCCGCTCGTCGTCTGAGCACATCGCGGTTCCGGACACCCGGTGGACCGACCTGCGAGGGTCTGGTGCACCGGGTGTTCACGTGTCCGCAGGGTGACCGCCGTCACGTCCTCGAGTGGTCGGGCGATAAGGTCGGGTTCATGCGTCGCGCCAAGATCGTCTGCACCCTCGGCCCGGCTGTCTCCAGCCCCGAACGCATCCGTGCGCTCGTCGATGCGGGGATGGACGTCGCCCGTCTCAACCTCTCCCACGGCGAGTACGCCGACCACGAGGAGATCTACCGCTCCATCCGCAAGGCCAGTGACGAGACCGGCCACGCGGTCGGCATCCTCGTCGACCTGCAGGGGCCGAAGATCCGCACCGGACGGTTCTCCGGTGGCCCGGTCACCCTCCCGACGGGTTCCGAGTTCACCATCACGACCCGCGAGATCGACGGCACCGCGACCGAGGTCGGGACGACCTACAAGGGCCTCCCCGGCGACGTGAAGCCCGGTGACGCGCTGCTCATCGACGACGGCAAGGTCGCGCTCGAGGCCGTCGAGGTCACCGACACCGACGTCCGCTGCCGCGTCACCGTCGGTGGCACGGTCTCCAACAACAAGGGCATCAACCTGCCCGGTGTGGCGGTCTCCGTCCCGGCGCTGTCCGAGAAGGACAAGGAGGACCTGCGCTGGGCGCTGGGCCTGCGCGCCGACATGATCGCGCTGTCGTTCGTGCGCTCGGCCAAGGACCTCGACGACGTCTACGAGGTGATGGACGAGGTCGGGGTGCGGCTGCCGGTCATCGCCAAGATCGAGAAGCCCCAGGCCGTCGAGAACCTCGCCGAGATCATCGCCGCCTTCGACGGCGTCATGGTCGCCCGCGGCGACCTCGGCGTCGAGCTCCCGCTCGAGGAGGTGCCGCTGGTCCAGAAGCGCGCCATCGAGATCGCGCGGCGCAACGCCAAGCCGGTCATCGTCGCCACCCAGGTGCTCGAGTCGATGATCGAGAACCCGCGCCCGACCCGCGCCGAGGCGTCCGACGCCGCCAACGCCGTGCTCGACGGTGCGGACGCGCTCATGCTGTCCGGCGAGACCAGCGTCGGGGCCTACCCCATCGTCGCCGTCGAGACGATGGCCCGGATCATCGAGAGCACCGAGGAGCACGGCCTCGACCGGATCCTCCCGCTCGGCACCAAGCCCCACACGATGGGTGGCGCGGTCTCTGCCGCGGCCGTCGAGATCGGCGAGCTGCTCGGGGCGAAGTACCTCATCACGTTCACCCAGTCCGGCGACACCGCCAAGCGGATGTCACGGGTCCGCCCGCGGATCCCCATGCTGGCGTTCACGCCCGAGGCGCACACCCGTTCGCGGCTCGCCCTCGCCTGGGGCATCGAGACCTTCCTCGTCCCGATGGCCCGGCACACCGACCAGATGGCCCACCAGGTCGACAAGACCCTGCTCGCCGACGGTCGGGTCCAGGAGGGCGACCTCGTGGTCATCGTCGCCGGCTCGCCCCCCGGCATCCCCGGTTCCACCAACGCCCTGCGCGTCCACAAGATGGGTGACGCGGTCAACAAGGTCGCGCCCGCCTACCGGGACCTCGAGGACTGACCCCCCGCCTCCGGGGACCGGGCTGCGGCGGGTGGCGGGCACCATACGTCCCGACTTGTATGCTCGTCCCCGCACCAGCCGCCGGCACGTCCGGTGGGTGCGCCGAAGTGGTGGAATGGCAGACACGGAGCACTCAAAATGCTCTGCTCGAAAGGGCGTGCGGGTTCGAGTCCCGCCTTCGGCACCAAATGGAGCGCGCGGCGGCCGTCCGGGGTGGGTGTGCCCGGACGGCCGCCGCGCCTTGTTGGTCGCAGTGGGTCACTTCAGGATGACGACCTTGTGCATCCCCATGAACGCGTGCGGCATACCAGTCACGTCATCGGCCACGTAGCACGTCAGCACATAGGTGCCAGGCGGCAGGTTGTAGGTCAGGGTGGCGTGGTTGCCGGCAGACAGGATGTCGAGACCGACACTCGGTCCATCCAGCGCGAACGGCGGTGGAGCGTTCACCCCGGAGTCGAAGTACGCCTGGATCTGCTTGTCGGTCGTGCCCTTCTTGACCGGCGTCAGCAGCGCCTGGTGCAGCGTGTCAGAGACGTTGCGGAAGGTGACGCTACCCCTGGCCGGGAGATGACGTGGGCCGACGAAGCGGTCAGCGGAGGTCAGCCAGACGGTCGGCGTGTGCCGCCCGTGGCTCTCCTCGCCCGAGCCGCCGGAGTCCTCACGGGCCGAGCTGTCGCGCTCATCGTCGCGCACCACGAGCTTGGTCAGCTTGGGGTTCGGGGCCCCGGCGGGCCCATTTGCCCCGAAGAAGCTCCCCAGGTCCATCAGGTAGTACGTGCCGGGTCGCAGGGTGACCCGCACGGAGGCCCGTTGCCCCTTCTGGATGTCCGCCAGCCCGGACGCGCTGATGTCGCGATTGAGCTCTCGGGTGCCCTTGGCGGAGACCGCGGGATCCTGGGAGAACTCATCAGCGAGATCTGCCTTGAACCTGCTGATCGTGGCCTTCCCCAGGAGCCGGAAGAGACTGATCTGGCTCCCGCCAGGGCCGGCGTTGGAGGTGGACTCACGGAACGTGACCCGACCTTCGTCCACGCGCCAGCGGCTCAACGAGACGTGGGAACCGTCCCCCGTGACCCAGACCGTGGCGGCGTGCTGGTGATCGGCCTCGTGGGCCGACGAGCTCTCGGCGGCGGCCACCGGCACAGCGGCGGCCAAGGCGAGGGCGGCAAGAGTGGAAACGAGTCTTCTCACGAGATCCCCCTCATAGCAAGAACGGCCTCGGCGAGCCCGAGGCCATCTCCCACCGTGAACCGGTCCGAGTGCGACCGGATCCACCCATTGGCGTACGCACGTGCCGACACACGACGCGAGACGGGTGCAAGGTGGACATGTCCACGAGGACGGCACCATGAGGCCACGTGAAGCCACCGCGGGTCCGTGGTGGGGTACGGTCGGCAGCACTCCACTGGCCCGAGTCCCGCCTTCGGCAGCAACGGGGACCGCACGCCCGTGGACTGCACTGACGCGGAGCGAACCATGACGTCGAGCGAGACGTGGGACCTCGTGGTCATCGGTGCGGGACCGGCCGGCGCAGCGGCCGCACTCGGCGCGCTGCAGGAGCACCCGGGCGCACGCGTGCTGCTGCTCGACCGTGCCGAGTTCCCGCGGGACAAGGCGTGCGGCGACGGCATCGCACCCCATGTGCTCGACGTGCTGGGGTCGCTCGGTGCCGGTGATCTGGTCGCGAGCCTGCTGCGCCACCACCGCCCGATCACGACGCTCGAGCTCTCGCTGGGACAGCAGTCAGTGGTGCGCCCCATGCAGCGTCCGGCCCTCGTGGTGCCGCGAGCCGAGTTCGACGCGGGCCTCGTGGAGGCGGCGGTCCGAGCGGGCGCGGCCCTGCGCCGTCACCGCGTGCGCGAGGTGCGCGCCGTGCAGGACCACGTGGTGGTGGACGACACGATCCGGGCCCGCGTCGTCGTCGCCGCCGACGGTGCCCGTTCGCAGGTGCGTCGCGCGCTGGGGATGGGGCCCGCGGGGCCGGTGGCGTTGGGTCTGCGTGGGTATGCGCCGACGCAGGCTTCGCGTGCGGGTCGCCAGGTCATCCGCTTCGGGCAGGACCGCCGACCCTCGTATGCGTGGGCGTTCGACCGCGGCGACGGGTGGTCCAACGTGGGTTACGGGGAGGTGCTCTCCAGGGACCTGTCCGCCCCCTCGCACCAACTGATGGTGGAGCGCCTGGAGGCCCTGCTGCCGGGGTCGTCGGAAGGGGCGCACTCCTGGCGCGGCCACCACCTGCCCCTGTCAGGGGCGCGGTGGAGCCATCCTGCGGGCCGGGTGCTCCTCGCCGGTGATGCTGCGGGGCTGGTCAACCCGTTGACCGGCGAGGGGATCTACTACGCCGTGGCCACGGGGGCGATCGCCGGCAAGGTGGCTGGCAGCCTGGCGGGACGTCTGGCCGTCGGCCCGGCCACCTCGACGGGGGTGGTGGCGACCGCAGCTGACGTGGGCGAGCTCTACGGCCGCCAGGTGCGACGGCTGCTTCGCCTGAACCTGCTCAGCACCGCGGCGGCCAGCCGACTGGTCGTCCTGCCGCTGGTGCTGTCGGCAGGGCTGCGTGCCGCTGAGTCCGACCAGCGGGTCTTCGACGACCTCGTGGAGCTCGGGCTGGGTCCGGGCCGACTCACCGGGCGAACGGTCGCCGGTCTGGTGCGGGCAGCCGCGTCAGCGCGCTC
>CAVOGI010000009.1:0-52945 GCA_963695205.1 uncultured Actinomycetota bacterium
AAAAAAAAAAAAAAAAAAACTCCCCCCCTGGCCCCTGGCCCCTGGCTCATGGCCCTGGCCGCATGAACCTTCCGCACGGCTGCGCACCGTCGTGGCGTGGGCACGCTTCCTCATCGGTGACGTGTCCGGCGCTCTGGCCTCGCTCGACCCCGTCGACATCGACGAGATCGCGGCCTCGGACCCGACGTGCGCGGCACTGCTCCTGAACACGCGCTCGATGGCGTTGCCCCTGTCGGACGGTGGACGTGCCGCGCGCGAGGCAGCCGAACGATCGCTCGCACTCGCGGAGAGCACGGGCTTCGTCGCGGTGAGCGCGTACTGTGACGCGTTCCTCGCCAACCTCGACCTCATCAACGGGGATCTCGGGCCGGCGAGGAGCACTGCACGAAGTGCCTGTCGATCGCGAACGAGCACGGGCTGCAGTCGTTGGCCGGTCAGCAGCACGCGATGCTCGGGCTGGTCGCGATCGCGCGGGGCAGCGTCGAGGACGGCCGTGCTCACCTCGTCACGGCCTTCGAGGTCCTGTACGCCGAGCGCAGCCTGCTCGACGCGGCGGTACTGCTCGGCCATGTGGCAACCCTCGCCGGAGCGGAGGGGAGAGCCGGGAGACGCCGTTCGGCTACGGGCCGCCGCCGACGCGGCGATGACGCGACTCGGACTCGCCGACTGGCCGTCGCTGGAGGGCGCCCGCCTGGCCGCCACGGACGGTGCGGCGCGAGTCGACGCGCCGGTCGCTAGCGCCCGGGAGCTCGACGCGGATCCGTGGGCAGCTGCTCGCCGGCGCGCTGGGCTTGGCGTCGCCCGCGTCGCAGGACTGAGACCGCGCACCATCACTCCGGCGCCCATGCAGCGCCGCGGCGATCCAGAGCCAGAGCAGCAGGTCGAAGCCGGTGTCGGCGAGCCGCCACGTCCGTCGACCGGAGCCGGAGTCCGGTTGCGCGCCGTCCGGCGCCGGGGCGTCCCGGCGGATTCCCGCCGCCGCCTCCCGCCGCCACCGCCGCCGCCTCCGCCGGGGGTCGGGCGGGACCACGGGCTTCGGCTCCGACCACGGTGACGTAGACGTGCGCGACGGCGCAGACGGTCGGTTCACTCGGTGCGCAGCGCTGGTAGACGAAGGTGTCGACGCCGATGAAGCCGGCCTCGGGCGTGTAGACGATCGGCGACGTGCGACTGACGCCGCGGCACGTGCCGCGCCTCGACTGGCCGGCCGCGGCCCGTGCGCGCCGACGCAGCGTGGTGCGGATGCCGGTGCGGTTGACGGTGCCGTGCGCCGGTCCTTCCACGACGGTCGCGACTGGTGCCGTCACCGAAGTCGTTGGCGGCGACGTCGATCGTGACCGCGGTCTGCTCGGTCGTCGTGGCGGTGTCGTCCTCGAGGCGCGGCACGACGGTGACGGTCACCGACGCTCGGTCGCACTGCGGCGGTATCGCCGGCGTGCACCGCCGGTACTCGAAGGTGTCGATTCCGGTGAACGTGCCGGCCGGCGTGTAGACGATCCGCCCGCCGGGCGCCGACCGTCGCGGTGCCGTTCGACGGCTGCGTGGTCACGTCGGCGTCCTCGGCGTCGCCGATGTCGTTGGACGCGACGTCCACGAGGACGCTCCGACCGGCCGACGTGGTGGCGAGGTCGGGCTCGGCCACGAACTCGACGAGCACGGTGACGTCAGCGGTCGAGCACAGACCGGACCCGTCGTCCGCGCAGATGCGGTACTCGAAGTCGTCGTGGCCGGTGAACGTGCCGGTCGGCACGTAGCTGATCCGTCCGTCCGACCCGACGGTCGCGGTCCCGTTCGACGGGTCGGTGACGACGGTCGGTGGGTCGACCGTGCCGGAGTCGTTGCCGGCGACGTCGATCTCGACGCCCTGCGTCGCCGTCGTGAGCACCTCGACGGGCCGGGCGATCGGCGAGACCTCGACGGTCACGACGCCGCTGGCGCACAGGGACGGCGGCGCGCGTTGTTGCAGAACTGCGCGGTGAACTGGTCGCGACCGGCGTAGCCCGCATCCGGGGTGTACGTGAAGGTGCCGTTGGGCTGGGTGTCGCTGATGGTGCCGTGTGCCGGCAGCGACGGTGACGGACGCGGACAGGACGTCGTCGGGCGTGGCCGCCGACACCGGGATGCGCCCGCCGACCGGAGACGTCGGTGAGCGTCGTCACGGTGAGGTCGTCGACGTTGGGCGGCAGCGGTGCGATGACCTCCTGCACCGTGACGGTGACGAGGGCCGTCGAGCACACGGTCGGCGCCGACGGCGCGCACACCCGGTAGGTGAAGGTGTCCGTGCCGACGAATCCGGGGTCGGGGGTGTACGTGATCGCGTCGCCCGGGCCGACGTCGCCTGCCGTTGGACGGCTGCGGACACGACCGTGGGCGGACCGACGTCACCGATGTCGTCGGCCGTCACGTGGATGACGACGGCAGTGTCCTGCAGCGTCGTCTCGGCGTCGGGGACGGCGCCGGGCGTGACGGTCATGTGCGACGGTGGCGGTGTCGCACAGGGACGGCGTGCCGTCGTCGCACACCTCGACGTCGAAGGTGTCCCGCCCGGTGAAGTCGTCGTCCGGCGTGTAGGTGAACGCGCCGGTCGCCGACGTCGAGGTCCACCGTGCCGTGGGCGGGCGCGGCGGCTCGTGGTGATGGTCAGCGTCTGGTCGGTGTCGGGGTCGGTCGCCAGCAGCACGCCACCGAACGCGGTGTTCGCCTCGGTCGTGTGTGCCTGGTCGCGAGGTCGGCGGATTGTTCGGTGCGGGTCGCACGTCCGGAGCCGAAGCCCAGGCCCTTCTTGCCGTTGCGCGACTCGATGAGCTTCTCGAGGCCCGCGAACGCCCCTCCGACGATGAACAGCACGTTCGTCGTGTCGATCTGGATGAACTCCTGGTGCGGGTGCTTGCGGCCGCCCTGGGGCGGGACGGAGGCGGTCGTGCCCTCGAGGATCTTGAGCAGCGCCTGCTGCACCCCCTCACCGGAGACGTCCCGCGTGATCGACGGGTTCTCGCTCTTGCGGGCGATCTTGTCGACCTCGTCGATGTAGATGATGCCCGTCTCGGCCTTCTTGACGTCGTAGTCGGCGGCCTGGATGAGCTTGAGGAGGATGTTCTCGACGTCCTCGCCGACGTAGCCGGCCTCGGTCAGGGCCGTCGCGTCGGCGATGGCGAACGGCACGTTGAGCATGCGGGCCAGGGTCTGGGCGAGGTAGGTCTTGCCGCAGCCCGTCGGGCCGATGAGCAGGATGTTGGACTTGGCGATGTCGACCGACTCGACGTCCTTCTTCGCGCTGGCCTCACCAGCCTGGATGCGCTTGTAGTGGTTGTAGACCGCGACGGCGAGCGCCTTCTTGGCGACGTCCTGGCCCACGACGTAGTTCTCGAGGAACCCGAAGATCTCCTTCGGCTTGGGCAGCTCGTCCAGGCCCAGCTCGGAGGACTCGGCGAGCTCCTCCTCGATGATCTCGTTGCAGAGGTCGATGCACTCGTCGCAGATGTAGACGCCGGGACCGGCGATGAGCTTCTTGACCTGCTTCTGGCTCTTCCCGCAGAACGAGCACTTCAGCAGGTCGCCGCTCTCTCCCATGCGTGCCACTCGCGGTCCTCCGGTCTGTCCGTGCGAACACTGCCCACCTCGGGCAGCAACGGTCCGACGCTACATCGCCACGTGCTGCCGTGGCTCCATTGAAACCGCCGAGTCGGGCTCCCGTCGCGCTTGTCCGCTGAGGGCGGACAAGTCGTCCACGCGAGGGACGGGACGAACCGGGAGGCAGCGTCGGCGACCCGTGAGTTGGTGGAGGGATCACGCCGCCGGTACCCTCTGAGCACGAGGGGAGTACTTCCCAGAGTCCGTCCGGTCAGTACGAGCACCCCATGGTGCTCCCGGGCGGCGCCGCATCTGCCAGGCGGTGAAGGAGACCTCGGACGGCTACCCATGAGGTCTTCCATGCCATCCAGCTCCTCCCCCTCCCTCGTCCACGCCGCTGCGGATCCCGCGGTCGGCGACTCGATCGGCACCCCCCTGCTGTGGGCGGTGAGCATCGGTGCCGTCCTCGCCCTGGTGGTCATGGACTTCCTGCTCACCCGGCGCCCGCACGAGGTCTCCATGAAGGAGGCGCTGGGCTGGTCGGCGTTCTACATCGGCCTGCCCGTCGCCTTCGGCGGCTACATCTGGTCCCAGCACGGCAGCGCCACCGGCGTCGAGTACTACACCGGCTACCTCGTCGAGAAGTCGTTGTCCGTGGACAACCTGTTCGTCTTCATGCTGCTGCTCGCGGCGTTCGCCGTGCCCAAGGTGCTGCAGCAGCGGGTGCTGCTCATCGGCGTCGTCGGCGCCCTGGCCCTGCGCGGGGTGTTCATCGCGCTCGGCGCACAGATGCTCAAGACGTTCGACTGGACCTTCCTGCTCTTTGGCGCGGTCCTGCTCGTGACCGGGGTCAAGCTCCTCAAGGACGCCGTCCAGGGCAACGACCACGAGATCGACATCGACACGATGCGCACCGTCCGCGTCCTTCGCCGGTTCATGCCGGTCAACGACGAGTACCACTCCACCGCGATGACGATCCGGGAGAACGGCCGTCGCGCCCTCACCCCGCTCGCGCTCGTCACCGTCGCCATCCTGGGCACCGACATCGTCTTCGCCGTCGACTCGGTCCCGGCCGTCTACGGCATCACCGGCGACCCCTACCTCGTGTTCGCCACCAACGCCTTCGCGCTGCTGGGCCTGCGCGCGCTGTACTTCGTGCTCGAGGGCGCCCTCTCGCGCCTCGTCCACCTCGGCTACGGGCTGGCGGCGATCCTGGGCTTCATCGGCGTCAAGCTCGTCCTGCACTGGGCCCACGGCGTGTGGCCGTCGACGCCCGAGATCCCGACCCTGGCCTCGCTGGGCGTCATCGTCGGCATCCTCGCCGTCGTCACGGCGACGAGCCTGGCCGCCACCCGTCAGTCAGCCGCCGACCCCGAGCCCGACCCGGAGCCGGAGCCCACCGGCGTGCGCTGACCCACCCGAGGTGTCGGCGCCGGACCCAGACGACGACGGCCGCGGCCACGACGGCCACCAGGGCAGCGCCTCCCGCGAGGGAGGCCGCACTGGTGGCCGGGGCCGTCCCGCCGCACAGGGTCGCCTCCAGGTGACCACCGCGCTCGGCCGCGAACAGCACGTACTCCCGGCCGGGCACCACCTCGATCCCGCACGACGCCCCGTCCCGCGCACTCGTGACGTCCAGTCGCGGCACCGCGTCACCCTTGAACGTCTCCCCCACCGTCACCGGATAGCTCACCGGGTCGGCGCTGCCGACGGGGTCCTTGTCGGGCGTCGCCGGTGGGCCGACCACGCCCCGGACGACGACGTCGGCGTGGGTCACCGCCGCACGGGGCGTGAGGGACGCACACGAGCAGGCCCACGCGGCCGCGCTCGGGACGACGAGGATCACGGCCGCGAGGGCCACGACGAGCAGCGCTGTGCGTTTCACGGCCGTGGGACGCCGCGACGTCCGGGGTCGTTCCCCTCACCCGGACGCAGGTGTGCCGCCCGCTCGAGGTGAGCAGGCGGCATACCGGACGTGCGGGCTGGGACGACTCAGTCGTCCAGGGTGCCCTTGCGCGAACCGAGCACCTCGTCGATGAGGCCGTACTCCTTGGCCTCGGCGGCGGACAGGATCTTGTCGCGCTCGATGTCGTTGCGGACCTGCTCGACGGAGCGGCCGGAGTGCTCGGCCCAGGTCTCCTCGAGCCAGGTGCGCATCCGGAGCACCTCGTTGGCCTGGATCTCGATGTCGGACGCCTGGCCACCCATGCCGCCCTCGAGGGCGGGCTGGTGGATGAGGATCCGGGCGTTCGGGAGGGCGAAACGCTTGCCCTTGGCGCCGGCGGACAGGAGCACGGCGGCAGCCGAGGCGGCCTGACCGATCACGAAGGTCTGCACGTCCGGGCGGATGTACTGCATCGTGTCGTAGATCGCGGTCATGGCCGTGAACGAGCCACCGGGGCTGTTGATGTACATGAGGATGTCGCGGTCGGGGTCCTGGGACTCCAGCACGATGAGCTGGGCGATGACGTCGTCCGCGGACGCGTCGTCGACCTGCACGCCGAGGAAGATGATGCGGTCCTCGAAGAGCTTCGTGTAGGGGTCGAGTCGCTTCATGCCGTAGGAGGTGCGCTCCTCGAACTGCGGCAGGATGTAGCGGCTCGAGGGAGCCGGGACCTGGAGCCCACCGTGCATGGCGGGGTTGGTGTTGTAGTTCATCTGTCCGTCCCTCACTTGTCCCCGGAGACCGGGTTGTCGTCGCCGCCACGGGTGCCGGCCTGCGCGGCGCTGCTGAACACGTGGTCGACGAAGCCGTAGGTCTTGGCCTCCTCGGCGCTGAACCAGCGGTCGCGGTCGGAGTCGCGCTCGACCTGCTCCTTGGTCTGGCCGGTGTGCTCGGCGATCAGCTCGGCCATCTGCTTCTTGACGTAGAGCATCTGCTCGGCCTGGATCTTGATGTCCGACGCCGTGCCGCCGATGCCACCCGAGGGCTGGTGCATCATGACGCGGGCGTGCGGGGTCGCGTAGCGCTTGCCGTGGGTGCCGGCGGAGAGCAGGAACTGGCCCATCGAGGCCGCCATGCCCATGGCCACCGTGGCCACGTCGTTGGGGATCCACTTCATCGTGTCGTAGATCGCCATGCCCGCGGAGATGGAGCCGCCGGGGCTGTTGATGTAGAGCCAGATGTCCTTGCTGGGGTCCTCGGCGGCGAGCAGCAGCAGCTGCGCGCAGATCGCGTTCGCGTTGTCGTCGCGAACGTCCGAGCCGAGGAAGATGATCCGCTCCTTGAGCAGACGGTTGTAGATGTGGTCGTCCAGACCACCCTGCGGCCGCTCAGCTGCGGCGACGATCTCTTGTGGCGTGCTCACCATGTCTCCATCGCTCGGGGTTGGGCTTGTCAGTGACCCTAACGCGGAGGTGGCCGGGGGAAGTCCCCGATCCGGGGCATGTTCGCCCTGAGCGCACAGCCCCCGGTATGGCGTCGGGTCGGGAGGGCGCCCGAGCCGGTGCGCCCGGGATGCGGTCGCGCACCGGGTCAGGAACGGACCGGCTGCTCCTGCTCGACCGGGGCCTTCTGGGGCTCCCGTGTCGCGGGGATGACGAGCATCGCCGCGGCAACCATGGCCGTGACGGCCATGAGGGCCTTCAGCACGGTGAAGTGGTCGCCGAGGAAGCCGAGCAGCGGCGGCCCCGCGATGAAGGCGGTGTAGCCGATCGTGGCGACGACCGACATGCGGGCAGCTGCCCGGGCAGGGTCGTCTGCGGAGGCGCTCATCCCGACGGGGAAGCCCAGCGAGGCGCCCACGCCCCAGACGGCGGTGCCGAGGTAGGCGACCCAGACGTTGCCGAAGATGACCAGGACCGAGCCCACCGCAGCCATCGCGAAGGTGATCTGGAGGACGGGCACCCGCCCGTACCGGTCGAGCAGCCCGGTGCCGACCAGGCGACCCACGGTCATGAAGGACAGGAAGGAGGCGAAGGCCAGCACGCCGGCCCAGGCCGGCAGCCCGTGGCCCTCGACGAAGCCCACGGCGATCCAGTCGTTCGCGGTGCCCTCGGTGAAGGCCGCGGCGAGCACCACGAGACCGATCATCAGCGTGCGGGGCTCCAGCCAGGCCGACCGTGGCTTGGCCACCGCGCCGGTGGCGTCGCGGGTCGACTCCCCGTCGCTGACCTCGACCTCACGCGGCAGGAACGACCTCAGCGCCCACAACCCGAGGGCACCGGACACCACGATGGCGCCGAGGAAATGGGCCAGCAGCGGCACCTTCGCCCACGACATACCGGCACCGATGAGCGCGCTGAGCACGGTGCCGCCGGAGAAGGCCGCGTGGAAGTGCGGCATGACGGTCTTCCCGAGCAGGCGCTCGACGGCCGCACCCTCGAGGTTCATCGCGACGTCCCAGAGGCCGACGCCCATGCCGACGAAGTAGAGCCCGGCCGCCATGAGCCAGCGCGACTGGGCGATGTCGACCGCTGCAGCCACGACGAGCAGGCCGGCGAATCCCAGGCCCATGCCGACCAGGATGGTGCGCGCGGCACCAATCCGACCCGCCACGCGCCCCGCCGAGGGCAGCGCGGTCAACGACCCGGCCGAGGCGGCGAACAGGGTCAGGCCCAGCTGGCCGGCGGTGAGCCCGAGCCCGGCCTTGCTGTCGGCGATGCGGGAGGCGAAGGACGCGAAGGTCACGCCGGCGAGGGCGAAGACGATGAAGACGGCGTTGCGGGCGGCGACGACGCGGGTGCGGTCGAGGGAGGAGGTGTGGCTCATGGTGGCTCTCTGCGCGGGGCGCGCGTGGTCCTGAAGGACGGATCGGTAGAGTCGAATCGATTCGATCGAATCGTTTCGATAGTGTGTCCCCCATGAGCACCCCCCGTCAACCTCGCGCCACCCTCCGGGCGGTCGCCGATGCTGCCGGGGTCTCGACCTCCACCGCCTCGCTCGCGTTCAGCGGCAAGGGTCCGGTAGCACCGGAGACCCTGGAGCGCGTGCTGGCTGCCGCTGCCGACCTGGGTTACACCGGCCCCGACCCGCTCGCCTCGTCCCTGCGCCACGGCCGCTCCGGGATCGTCGGTGTCATCGTCGAGGGCCGGCTGCTGCACGCCTTCCGTGACCCGTTCGCCGTGAGCGTCCTCGACGGGCTCTCGCAGGTCCTCGACGAGATCCCGGCGGGCATGCTGCTCATCGCTCAGCACGCCGGCGCGCCGGAGAAGGCGATCCCCCAGCTGTCGGCGACGGCCCTGGACGCCGTGGTCTTCTCCCTCTGCGGCCCCGATGACAACCCGGCCGTCGCGCACCTCGCGGCACGCGGCATACCGATGCTCGGCGACGGGTCGCCCGCGGGGCCGGAGGTCGTGCAGCTCGCGCTGGACAACCGGGCCGCCGGCGCCACCATCTCCCGGCACGTCCGAGACCTGGGGCACCGCCGGGTGGCCCACCTGATGATGCCGCTGCGCCCCGACAGCACCACCGGCCTCGCCGACGTCGACGACCTGGACCGGGCCACCTTCGCGGACAGCCGCGACCGGGCCCGCGGATTCCTCGACGTCTTCGACCTGACCGCCGACACAGCTGGGGCCGGGCTGCTCGCGGTGACCTCCCTGCCGGACGTGGAGCAGGGGGCTGCGGCGGCGCGGCTGCTGCTCGACCGACCGTCTCCCGAGCGCCCCACCGCCGTGGTCGCCCAGTCCGACCTCCTGGCGATGGGTGTGGTGCGGGCCGCCGACGAGCTCGGCCTGCGGGTGCCGGAGGACCTCAGCGTCACCGGCTTCGACGGTGTCGAGCTGCCGTGGTTCGCCGGCACCCTGACCACCATGGACCAGCACGGCGAACGCAAGGGCCGGCGGCTGGGCGAGCTCTTGCGGCTGCTGCTCGACGGCGAGCGACCCGACGACGAGGCGGCCCCGGTGGCCCTGCGCACCGGCAGCACCACGATGCCCCCGCCCGCCTGAGGCGGACGGGGGCAGTGGCACGACCCGCGCCAGAGGGGACGGAGCGGGTCGGCAACCGAGGACGGCCAGGGGGACCGTCCTGGGTGGTTCAGCCCGGAGCCGCCGTCGCGTCGAACGACCGGCGGCTCGGGAACGACTCAGGCGCCGATCGTCGCGGTCCTCGGCGGCAGCCCGTCAGGACCCGCTGCAGGGTTTCCACCCGGACGATCGGCGAGGCTGCCCTCCGGCTGGTCGGCGTCGGCCTCCACGGGGTGCGTCACGCGGGCCGGCTCGGCGACGAGGTTCACGGTGATGTAGCGCCCGCTGTCGTCCATGGTCACGGCCGCCTCGAACTCCATGTAGCTGTCGTTCGAGGACACGTGGTGGATCTCCCACCGGGTGTCCATCGCGACGACGCCCCACAGCCGCTCGATGCCGACGCCGGCCTCCCACGGCGCGACGTCGTCGACGCAGCGGCAGATGCCGATGACCATCCGGTCGACGTCGTCGGTGCGTCCGAGCTCGACCTCGGCGAAGAGGCGGCTGCCGCGCAACCCCTTGTCCAGCGCGCCCTGGAGCGCGGTGACGTAGCGGTCGTCCGCGGGGTTGGCGTTCTCCTGCACCGCGAGGCGCAACTTCTGGAAGGAGGCCGTGTCCATGGGACAAGACTCAGGGGTGACGCATCGTCAGCAATCAGGCAAACGACGTATGCCGTGCCCCGGACTCCGGGGCACGGCATACGTTTACGTGCGGTTGGCGGTCAGGACCGCCCGCGAGGGGAGGGGGGTCAGTGGTCGTGGCCCTCGTGGTCGTGACCCTCGTGGTCGTGACCCTCGTGGTCGTGACCCTCGTGGTCGTGACCATCCGCGAGCTCGGAGGCGACATCGGTGGCGGTGACCTCGCTGAGGTCGATCTCGGCACCGGCGGTGTCGACGACCTTGGCCTGCTCCAGGACGTTGGCCAGCGCCTTGCGGCGGGCGACCTCGGCGACCATGGCGGGCACCTGGCCCTGCTGGTCGATCGCCTGGGCGAACTGGTTGGGGTCCATGCCGTACTGCTGGGCCGACATGACGAGGTACTCGATGAGCTCGGGCTGCTCGACCTTCACCTCGGTCTTCTCGGCGATGGCGTCGAGCAGGAACTGCGCCTTGAGCGCCTTGCGGGTGCTCTCGTCGACCTCGGCGCGGTGCTCGTCGTCCTCGAGGCGGTCCTCACCCTCGAGGTGCGCGGTGACCTCGGCCTCGACGAGGGCGTCGGGCACGGGGATCTCGATGGTCTCGAGGAGGTGCTCGAGCACCTTGTCGCGGGCCTGGACGCCCTGCTCGAACTTCTTGGCCTGCTCGGCCTGCTTGGTCACGTCGGCACGCAGCTCGCGCAGCGTGTCGAACTCGGAGGCCAGCTGGGCGAAGTCGTCGTCGAGCGGCGGGAGCTCGCGCACCTTGACGGACTGGACCGTGACGGTGACGTCGGCGTTCTCGCCCTCGTGGTCGCCACCGGCGAGCGGGGCGGAGAAGCTCTTGGTCTCGCCCGCAGCCATGCCGACGAGGGCCTCGTCCATGCCGTCGAGCATGTTGGCGGAGCCGACCTCGTAGGAGATGCCCTTGACCGAGTCGATCTCCTCGTCACCGATCGAGGCGTCGAGGTCGATGGACACGAAGTCGCCGGTCTCGACGGCGCGCTCGACACCCTTGAGGCTGCCGAAGCGCTCCTGGAGCGCGATGAGGCGCTCCTCGACGTCCTCGTCGGAGGCCTTGGCCTCGTCGACCTCGACGGTGATGGCGCTGAAGTCCTCGGGCAGCTCGACCTCGGGGCGCACGTCGACCTCGACGGTGAACTTGAGGTCCTGGCCGTCCTCGGCGGGGACCTCGGTCACGTCGACCTCGGGCTGGCCGATCGGGCGGACCTTGTTGTCCTCGACGGCCTGGCCGTAGAACTGCGGGAGGGCCTCGTTCACGGCCTCCTGCAGGACGGCGCCGCGGCCGACGCGCTGGTCGATGATCCGGCTGGGGACCTTGCCCTTGCGGAAGCCGGGGACCTGGATCTGGGAGCCGATGGTCGCGTATGCCGCGTCGAGGCTGGGCTTGAGCTCCTCGAACGGGACCTCGACGGTCAGCTTGACCCGAGTCGGGTTGAGGGTCTCGACGGCACTCTTCACTGCGGGTACTCCAGGTTCAGGTGGGGAACGGGCGGGGCAACGACAAAGGCCCTGCACACCGGCGATGGGCGCGCGCGGGCCAAAAACCCATGGTAGCCGCTGCGGGACGCCTCACCGAACCGAGGCTCCAGCCGCCCCCGCACCCCCCACGCGACCTGCCCCTCGCGCGGCGGGACCATGCCTGCCCGGGTCGGACGGCACCCACGACATCTGTCACGAATCCGGGCAAATTCTTCGACCCGACGACGTCATTTCTTCGTCATGTCATCCGGGTGATGACGGATGTCATGGTTTGCACCCGCGTTCCCCGTGAGAGTCCGGACAGGGACGGCGACCGCCGCCCTCTCCCCCCAGCCAGGAGAACTCACGCATGCGCAAGCAGATCCTCGCCGTCGCCCTCGCGGCCTCGGCCTCGCTCGGGCTCGCCGCCACCACGGTCACCACCGCGTCCGCGGCCCCGTCGGCGCGCAGCCACGCCACCCGTGTCTGTGCCATTCCCTCCTCCCCCACCGTCGCGGCCTGTTCCGCCCTCAAGATGGTCGACAGCTCGGGCAAGGCCGTCAGCCCCGCGGGCAAGCCGGTCACGCCGCAGGCCATCTCCGGCAAGACCCCGGCCGACATCCAGAGCGCCTACAAGGTGACGGGCCTGTCCGCCGGCGGCCGCACCGTCGCCATCGTCGACGCCTACGGCTACCCGAACGCGGAGCGCGACCTCGGGGTGTACCGCAGCCAGTGGGGCGAGTCCGCCTGCACCAAGGCGAACGGCTGCCTGCGCATCATCAACCAGACCGGCGGCACCTCGCTGCCCCGCTTCAACGCCGGGTGGGCCGGCGAGCAGGCTCTCGACCTCGACGCCGTCTCGGCCACCTGCCCGTCCTGCAAGATCGTCCTGGTCCAGGCCAACAGCGCGAGCCTGTCCGACCTCGGCGCAGCGGTGAACACCGCTGCCAAGCAGGCCGGCGTCGCGGCGATCTCCAACAGCTACGGCGGTGGCGACCTCGCCGACAGCACGTACGGCGCGGCCTACAACCACCCCGGCATCGCCGTCACGGCCTCGACCGGTGACAACGGCTACCAGGGCGGCAGCTTCCCGGCCTCCTCGCACTACGTGACGGCCGTCGGTGGCACCTCGCTGTTCAAGGACTCCAGCGCCCGTGGCTGGAACGAGTCCGCGTGGAGCGGCGCCGGATCGGGCTGCACCACCCTCAACGCCGCCCCGACCGGTCAGACCTCGGCCATGACCGCCTGCAGCGGTCGCGCCATCGCTGACGTCTCCGCCGTCGCCGACCCCAACACCGGCCTGGCCACCTACGCCCCGACCACGCAAAGCTCCTCCTCGTGGGCGCAGTACGGCGGCACCAGCCTCTCCTCGCCGATCGTCGCCTCGGTCTACGCGCTCAGCGGCAACACGGCCGGATACGCCAACACCCTCCCGTACGCCAACCAGGCGGGCCTGTTCGACGTGACCTCCGGCTCCAACGGCACCTGCGCCTCCTGGTGCACCGCCAAGTCCGGCTGGGACGGCCCCACCGGCCTCGGCACCCCGAACGGCACCTCCGCGTTCTGATCGACCCGCACCACCGGCCGCCACTGTGCGGCAGCACCACCCGGCACGAGAGCGATGACGACGGCCCCGGAGCACCCGCCCCGGGGCCGTCGTCCGTCCCGGCTCACCGGGCGGGACGTCGCAGGCCCACCTAGGTTTGCACCATGAGCAGCGAGCGGCAGCCCCTGGAGTTCGACGTCGTCGTCATCGGTGCGGGACCGGTCGGTGAGAACGCCGCGGACCGTGCCCACAAGGCGGGGCTCACCGTGGCCGTCGTCGAGAAGCACCTCGTCGGCGGGGAGTGCAGCTTCTACGCCTGCTCCCCCAGCAAGGCGCTGCTGCGCCCGATCCACGCGACCCGCGCCTCGCAGCGCGTCCAGGGTTCGGAGGGTGCGCACCTCGACGCCCAAGGGGTCCTCGACCGCAGGGACTCCTGGATCAACATGCTCGACGACAGCGGACAGGTCGGCTGGCTCGAGCACGTGGGCATCACGCTCCTGCGCGGCGAAGGCGTGCTCACCGGCACCAGGACCCTCGAGGTCGACGGCCGCGAGGTCCACGCCCGTCACGCCGTCATCCTCGCGACAGGCACCACCCCGGCCGTGCCCCCCATACCCGGCCTGCGCGAGGCGAAGCCGTGGACGAACCGCGAGGCCACGACCACGCGTCGCATCCCCGACCGCCTCGCCGTCCTCGGCGGTGGGGTCGTGGCCTGCGAGCTCGCCCAGGTGTTCCAGGCGCTGGGCTCGTCGGTCACGATCGTGGAGCAGGCCCCGGGCCTGCTCGGCCGCAACGAGGAGTTCGCCGGCACCGCCGTGAAGGAGGCCCTCGAACGCGACGGCGTCGACGTCCGCACCGGCACCAAGGCGGAGAAGGTGTCGCGGCTCGGCCCCACGGGCGAGGTCACCGTCCACCTCGAGGGCGGTGACACCGTGGTCGCCGACGAGCTGCTCGTAGCCGTGGGACGCACCCCCGCCACCCGAGGCCTGGGCCTCGAGTCCGTCGGCGCAGAGCTCACCGACGCCGGGTACGTGTCCGTCACCGACCGCATGGAGGTCAAGGGCGTGGGCGGCGAGGTGCCGTGGCTGTATGCCGTGGGCGACGTCAACGGCATCGCCCTCCTCACGCACATGGGCAAGTACCAGGCGCGCGCCTGCGGCGACCTCGTCGGCGCCCGTGCGGCCCACCGCGAGCCGGACGACCGGAAGACCACTCCCTGGGCGGACGACCTCGGCTCCCCGCAGGTCGTCTTCACCGACCCCGAGGTCGCGGCCGCCGGGCTGACCGAGGCACAGGCCCGCGAGCGCGGCCTCAACATCCGCGTCGTGGACCTGGCGATGGACACGGCCGCCGGCTCGGGCCTGCAGGCCGAGGGCTACCAGGGGCAGGCCCGGATCGTCGTGGACCAGGACGCGGGAGTGCTCGTCGGTGCGACGTTCGTGGGCCAGGACGTCGCCGAGCTCATCCACCCCGCCACCGTCGCGATCGTCGGCAGGGTGCCGTTGACCACGCTGTGGCACGCGGTCCCCTCATACCCGACCATGAGCGAGATCTGGCTGCGGCTCCTGGAGGAGTACGGCCTCTGACAGCCACGCGCAAACACTCGGGGCCCCACCGATGCGGTGGGGCCCCGAGTGGACTGAGCGGGCGACGAGAATCGAACTCGCGTAGCTAGTTTGGAAGACTAGGGCTCTACCATTGAGCTACGCCCGCATGGACGTGTGCAGCCCCTCGCGAGCGCTGCAGATCCGAGGCGTTAGCCTAAGCCCGCGATCGCGTGAGCCGAAATCGGCTCGCCGTCCACGGGGTATGGCGCAGCTTGGTAGCGCGTCCGCTTTGGGAGCGGAAGGCCGCCGGTTCGAATCCGGCTACCCCGACGAACGGCCAAGCTTGCGCAGGCCGTTGGCGGGGAAGCCGGATGACGGGAGCCGGAGCGCACGGGCGACGAAGGAGCCCGGACGCGACGGCGGCGTCCGGCTACCCCGACCCCGCGACCGTGGTCACCCGCTGCTAACATCCAGCCTCACGACACGACCGGGATCACCAGGTGCTGACCGTCAGCCGAGCAGGACCGCGCGGAACTCGGTGGTCGACCGCCCGGCCTCGTGCCCCTTGGCCTCGAACCCGTCGGTCGGCCGCCACGACGGTCGCTCCCCCTCGATCACCTCGAAGCGCTGGTCGGAGCCGAGCTCGGCGCGGGCGTGCGCGGCATACGTGGGGTGGTCGGTGGCCACGAGCAGGTGACCACCGGGGACGAGGCGGGAGGCGACCAGGTCGAGGTTGTACGGCGCAAGGAAGCGCCGCTTGGCGTGCTTGGCCTTGGGCCACGGGTCGGGGAAGAACAGGTGCACGGCAGCGAGGGACCCGGGCGGGATCCGCTCCTCGAGCAGCTGGACCGCGTCGCCGCGGTGCATCCAGAGGTTGTCCAGGCCCTGGCGCTCGGCCTCGGCGAGCATCCGGGCCAGTGCGGGGGTGAACACGTCGACGGCGAGGAGGTCGTGGTCGGGGTGGGCCGCGGCATACGCCAGGGCAGCCCCGCCGTGGCCGCAGCCGATCTCGAGGACGACGGGCGCCGAGCGACCGAAGGCCTTGGCCGGGTCGAGGACGCCGTCGGGGATCTCGTGGCGCGGAACGAGGCGTTCGAGCCGGTCGAGGGTGAGCGCCGACAGCCGACCTCGCCGGGCGCCGTAGGACCGGACCCGGCCGGTGTCACGCATGGGCTCCATGGACAGCAGCCTAGGCAGCAGTCCATGTAGTAGGGGCCGGTGGCCCTGACCGAGGGGCGGGACCGTGGAGATAACTTTTGCTTATGTGATCCATAATCGACACATGCGCATCTCCAGGTTCCCCAACATCGTCGACGAGGTCGCGGTCCGACTGATCGCCGGCGTGGTCCTCGTCGTGGCCGTGGTCGCCCTCGCCACGCAGCAGTGGTGGCTCTACGCGGTCCTCGCCGTGGACTTCGTGCTGCGCACCGGCTGGGGACCGTCCGCGAGCCCGGTCGCCCAGCTCGTCCGGCGCTGGGTCCGTCCGCGCCTGGCCACGCCGCCGCGATGGACCGCCGGCCCGCCCAAGCGCTTCGCCGCCGGCATCGGCGCCGCCCTGACCGTCCTGGCCACCGTGCTGTGGCTGACCGGCCTCGTCCTCCCGGTCGTGGTCATCGGCGTCGTCATGGTCGTGTTCCCGGCCCTCGAGTCGCTCGGCGGCGTCTGCGTGGGGTGCATCGTCTTCGGCTGGCTCATGCGCCTCGGGGTCATCCCCGAGTCGATCTGTGTCGAGTGCGCCGACATCAGCAAGCGCGCGTCGTCGCGCCGGGCCGCGACCCCCGCCTGATCCTCAGCGGCGCCAGACGAGGACGGCTGCCCGGTCGTCGGTCTCGCCCGCGCGGGCGGCCGTGCACACCTTGGCGGCCATGCCCTCGAACCCGCGGCCGATCATCTGCTCGCGCGGTCCCCAGCATCCGGTCGATGCCGTCGCGCAGGTCGCGGTTGCGGACCTCGATGACGCCGTCGGTGTAGAGCAGCAGGGCGTCCCCGCGGTGCAGCGTCCCCAGGATGCGCGGGAACCCCACGGTGTCGGTGACCCCGAGCACCGGGCCCTCGTCACCCTCGAGCACCTTCCAGCGACCCGAGCCCGCGGAGAAGCGGACCGCCGGCGGGTGGCCGGCCGAGGCCAGGCTGTAGTCCCCGGTGTCGAGGTTGATCCACGCGTGGGCGGCGCTGGCGAAGCCCTCCTCCCAGTGCTGGCGCAGCAGGTAGGAGTTGGCCGCCGCCAGGAACTGGTCGTGCGGCAGCGAGCCGAGCAGCCCGCCGAACGCACCCGAGAGCAGCAGTGAGCGCGTGCCGGCGGCGATGCCCTTGCCCGACACGTCGACGAGCGCGAGCTCGAGGATCGGGCCGCTCTTGCTCGCCACGAGGAAGTCACCGGAGAAGGAGTCGCCGTAGGCCGACAGCACGGACAGCTCCGCGCCCCATCCGGTGGGCATCTCGGGCAGCTCGCCCTGGGTGCGCAACCGGTCCCGCAGGTCCACGAGCATCGACTCACCCAGGTTGCCCTGCACCCCCAGCCGCGCCCGCGAGGCCGCCACCCAGAACATGATGATCATCACCGCAACCAGCACGACGTATGCGGCATACAACGCGGAGGAGGCGCCCCGGTCGACCAGGGTCAGGGCCGCGGTGAAGAGGACCATCGCGTCGATGGCGGCCAGCAGGCGTGGGCCCAGGAACAGGCCGGCGAGCACGGCGACGAGGATGTAGGCGGAGAACGGCACGTTGGTGGGCCAGCGGAGCATCGACCAGGTCAGCACCGCGTTGCCGGCGACCAGGGCGACGACGGTGCCGCCGGCCCCCACCCGACCGAAGCGGGTGCGGGTCCGCTGGAACCGCGTCATCAGGGACCGACGCGCAAGGACCGTCCTGCCATCGTCCACCAGTGCGAGTTCCTTCGGGCCGTCGGGGGTGCCAGGCACCCGCAATCGTCAGTTGTGCGGGGCGGCCCCGTCTCCAGCGCCTCCCGGGCAGCCTAGTGGGCCGTTCACGCACGGGGCCGAGCTATCCACAGATCACGGCAGGGCGGGAACGGTGCCGTCCTGCTCGTACGCGGCGACCATGTCGATGCGGCGCTCGTGCCGCTCGGCACCCGAGAACGGGGTGGCCAGGAAGGTCCGCACCATGGCCTTCGCCTGCTCGACGGTGTTCATCCGACCGCCGATGGAGATGACCTGGGCGTTGTTGTGCTCCCGCGCCAAGGTGGCCATCTCCTCGTTGTAGCAGAGCGCTGCACGGATGCCCCGGACCTTGTTGGCGGCCATCTGCTCGCCGTTGCCCGAGCCCCCGAGCACCACGCCGAGGGAGTCGCTGTCGGCGGCGACGCCCTCCGCCGCGCGCAGCACGAAGACGGGGTAGTCGTCCTCGGCGTCGTAGGCGTGCGGGCCGTGGTTGGTCACCTCGTGCCCCTCCGCCTCGAGGAAGGCGACGAGGCTCACCGAGCAGGTCGTATGCGGCGTGGTCGCCGCCGATGTGGACGCGCATGTTCTTCAACCTCATCTACTCAGACTGTGCCTTTGCGCCTGACTCCTCGGCGCTCCGGTCCTCGCTCGCTGGCGCTCGCTGCGATCCTCGCCCTGTCGTCGTCAGTCGAAGATGGGGCCGACGGTGCGGCTGCGCTTCAGCTCGAAGAAGCCGGGGGTCCCGGCCACGAGCACGCAACCGTCCCACAGCTTGGCTGCGGCCTCACCCTTGGGTGCCGGGCTGACGACGGGGCCGAAGAAGGCGACGCCGTCCACGGCGATCACCGGCGTGCCCACGTCGTCGCCCACGAGGTCGATGCCGCGCTGGTGGCTGGCCCTGAGCCGGTCGTCGTGCTCGTCGGTGTCGGCGAACTCGGCGAGCTCGACCGGGAGGCCGACCTCCTCGAGCGCAGGCACGATGACCTTGGCGAAGTCCTTCTCGCCACCGAGGTGGATCCGGGTGCCCATGGCGTCGTAGAGGGGCTTGACGACCTTGTCGCCGTGCTCGGCCGCCGCAGCCAGGATGACGCGGACCGGGCCCCACGCGCGGTCCATCATGGTGCGGTACTCCTCGGGCAGGTCACGACCCTCGTTGAGCACGGCCAGGCTCATGACCGACCAGGTCACGTCGACGGGACGCACCTTCTCGACCTCCATCATCCAGCGCGAGGTCATCCACGCCCACGGGCAGAGCGGGTCGAACCAGAACTCGGCGGAGGTACGGGGGGCGGTCGTGTCGGTGGTGGTCACACGCAGAATCCTGCCATTGCCCGGCGACCGGACGCACTCCGGGCCTTCACAGAACCCTCCCGCTTGACGTAGCGGCAAGTGCGGGGGTGACGTGACGGCAAGTGCGGGCCTGGACCCGGTGGCATACCGGTGGTTGCCGGAGGACCCGCCGACGCGTGCGAGGATTGGCGCCGAACTCGCGCCCCATCCCCCTGCAGGAGACTCTGTGCCCGGCAAGAACCTGACCCGCGACGAGGCGGTCGCCCGCGCGGCCGCTGTCGCGGTCGACCACTACGACGTCGCGCTCGACCTGACGACGTCGGAAGAGACCTTCCGCACGACCACCACGGTGACGTTCACCAGCACCCGCGTCGGCGAGTCCACCTTCGTGGACCTCATCGCCCCCTCGGTGGAGGCGATCACCCTCAACGGGGAGTCGCTCGACCCCGCCACCCACTTCGACGGCGTCCGCATCACCCTGCCGTCGCTCGCCGAGCACAACACCCTCACCGTGGACGCGACCGCCGCCTACATGAACACCGGCGAGGGCCTGCACCGCTTCGTCGACCCGGTCGACGACGAGGTCTACCTCTACTCCCAGTTCGAGGTCGCCGACTGCCGCCGGATGTTCACGGTGTTCGAGCAGCCCGACCTCAAGGCCACCTACGCCTTCACCGTCACCGCCCCGTCGCACTGGGAGGTCGTGTCCAACTCCCCCACCCCGGAGCCGACCGCCGTCCGCGACGACGTCTCCCGGTGGGAGTTCGCCCCCACCGCGCGGATGTCCTGCTACATCACGGCCCTGGTGGCGGGCCCGTACGCCGTCGTGCGTGACGAGGTGCAGACGCGCAAGGGTGTCGTGCCCCTGGGCATCTTCTGCCGCAAGTCGATGCTCGAGCACCTCGACGCCGACAACATCTTCGACTGCACCAAGCGCGGGTTCACGTTCTTCGAGAACGAGTTCGACTGCGAGTACCCGTTCGAGAAGTACGACACGCTCTTCACGCCCGAGTACAACATGGGCGCGATGGAGAACGCCGGGGCCGTCACGGTCAACGAGACCTACGTCTTCCGCGCCAAGGTGACCGAGGCGATCATCGAGCGCCGGGCCCTGACCCTGCTGCACGAGCTGGCCCACATGTGGTTCGGCGACCTGGTCACCATGAAGTGGTGGAACGACCTGTGGCTCAACGAGTCGTTCGCCGAGTGGGCGTCGACCACGTGCCAGGCCGAGGCCACCGAGTGGGAGTCCGCCTGGACCACCTTCGGCATCAGCGAGAAGGCCTGGGCCTACCGCCAGGACCAGCTGTCCTCCACCCACCCGATCGTCGCCCCGATCCGCGACCTCGAGGACGTCGAGGTCAACTTCGACGGCATCACCTACGCCAAGGGCGCCTCGGTGCTCAAGCAGCTGGTGGCCTACGTCGGTCGTGAGCCCTTCGTCGCAGGCCTGCGCGCCTACTTCGCCAAGAACGCCTGGGGCAACACCACCCTCCAGGACCTGCTCGGCGAGCTCGAGGCCACCTCCGGCCGCGACCTCGGCACCTGGTCGAAGCTGTGGCTCGAGACCGCCGGCGTCAACACCCTGCGCCCCCTCGTCGAGGTCGACGACCGGGGTCTGATCTCCTCCGCCACCATCGAGCAGACCGGCGCCGAGGGCTACCCCACCCTTCGGCCGCACCGCCTCGCGGTCGGCCTCTATTCCGTGCAGGAGCAGTCCGACGGCCCCGTCCTGGCGCGCACCGACAGCTTCGAGATCGACGTCGACGGTGCGTCCACGGACGTCCCCGAGCTCGTCGGGCGTGCCGCACCGGACCTGCTGCTCGTCAATGACGAGGACCTCGCCTACGCCAAGATCCGCCTCGACCCGCGCTCGCTCGCGACGGCCCTGGCCCACCCGCGCGGGTTCCAGGACAGCCTGCCGCGCGCGCTGGTCCTCGGCGCCGCCTGGGACATGACCCGCGACGCCGAGATGTCGGCCCGCGACTTCATCGACCTCGTGCTCGCCTCGCTGCCCGGCGAGACCAACTCGACGATGCTGCGCACCGTGCTGGGCCAGCTGCAGAGCGCGGCGCGCCTCTACGTCGCGCCCGGCCACCGCGACGCGACCCTCAGCACGGTGACGGCCGGCCTGCGCGCCCTCACCGAGTCGGCCGAGCCCGGCAGCGACGCCCAGCTCCAGCTGCTGACCTCGTATGCCGCCCTGCAGAGCGGCGGCGACGACGCCACCTGGCTGCGGGGCCTGCTCGAGGGCACCCAGGCCCTCGAGGGCCTGGCCGTCGACACCGAGATGCGCTGGTCGCTCCTGACCGCCATGGCCGCCACAGGTGCGGCCACCGAGGCCGAGATCGATGCCGAGCAGGAGCGCGACAACACGGCTACGGGGCGCGAGCGCGCTGCTCGGGCCCGCGCAGCCATGCCGACCGAGCAGGCCAAGGCCGCGGCCTGGCAGGCCGGTGTCGAGGACACCTCGCTGCCCAACTCCGTCGTCGAGGCGACGGGCCTGGGCTTCACCCAGGCCCTGGACACCGAGCTGCTGCGCCCGTACGTCGAGAAGTACCACGCGGCGCTGCTCGACATCTGGGAGTCGCGGACGCACGCGATCGCCGAGTCGATCCTCGTGACGTACTACCCCAACGTCCTGGCCGACGAGCACCTCCTGGGTGCGACGCAGGGCTGGCTGGACGCCCACCCCGACGCCCCTGCAGGGCTGCTGCGCCTCGTGGCCGAGAACCGCGACGGCGTCGTCCGTGCCCTGCGGGCCCAGTCCCGGGACGCCGATGCCTGAGTCGTTCCTGCACACCCTGACCAAGCTGACGCCCGAGAGCGCCTGGGACTGGTTCGTCGGGGCGCCGCTGCAGATCGTCATCATCATCCTGAGCGCGATCATCGCGCGGTGGCTGCTGCTGAGGTCGATCGGCCGGGTCGTGCGCGTCACGCTGGCCAAGTCGGACGCCCGCCGGGCGCACGAACCCGGTCGCGTCGGCCGGGCCGGCAACGCCTTGGCGGCAGCCGCCGGCATGGACCGGGAGCGGCACCGCCAGCGCACGTTGACGATGGGCTCGCTGCTGCGCAGCATCGTGACCTTCCTCGTCGCCATGATCGCCATCCTGACGATCATGTCGACCGTCGGGATCAAGCTCGGCCCGCTGCTCGCGACCGCGGGTGTCGGCGGTGTCGCGCTGGGTTTCGGCGCCCAGAGCCTGGTCAAGGACTTCCTCTCGGGGATCTTCATGATCCTCGAGGACCAGTACGGCGTCGGTGACGTCGTCGACACCGGTGAGGCCATCGGCACCGTCGAGGAGGTCTCGCTGCGCGTCACCCGGCTCCGCGACGGCAGCGGGGTGGTCTGGTACATCCGCAACGGCGAGATCGTCCGGATCGGCAACAAGAGCCAGGGCTGGTCGACCGCCATCGTGGACCTCCCCGTCTCGTACGCGGAGAACATCGAACGAGCCGTCGCGGTCATCCGCACGGTCGTCGCCCAGATGGACGAGGACCCCGCGTTCCGGGACCGCCTCCTCGAGGAGCCCAACGTCGTCGGGGTCGAGTCGATCACCGGCAACGTCGTCACCATCCGGGTCGTCGCCAAGACCGCGCCGGAACAGCAGTACGGCGTCTCCCGCGAGATCCGCGAGCGGGTCAAGACCGCGTTCGACGAGCACGGCATCAAGGCGCCGGTCATGACGGCCTTCGGCGCGACCGGGAGCACCCCGTGAGCACCACCGGGCAGTCCGGCAGCTTCTACGACCAGGTCGGCGGCCACGAGACCTTCCGCAAGCTCGTCCACGAGTTCTACCGCGGGGTCGCGGACGACCCCGCACTCCGAGCGCTCTACCCCGAGCAGGACCTCGGCCCGGCCGAGGAGCGGCTCCGGATGTTCCTCGAGCAGTACTGGGGCGGCCCGACGACATACTCCGAGCAGCGTGGGCATCCCCGGCTGCGGATGCGGCACCACCCGTTCACGGTCACCCCGGCCCAGCGCGACCGGTGGCTGCTGCACATGATGGCGGCGGTCGACACCCTGGACCTGCCGCCGGCGGACGACCTGCTGCTGCGCGACTACCTCGAGCGGGCCGCCCACAGCCTGGTCAACAGCCTCGACGAGGCCTGAGCGCCACGCGCCCCGGGGCGCGCTGTGGGGCCGCCGCGCTGCCGCCGTCCGAGGCCGCTGCCGCCCACGAGGCAAGACACGGGGAACCCGGTTTCGTCCACGGCCGCTGATGCCTCACCATGGTTTCCCGTGACTGACACCCTCTCCACGACGTCCGATGCCATCTCCGTCGCGACGCACCCCACCCACCTCCTCCACCCGGCCGACTCGGCCGACGCCGCCTGGTGGCGCCACGCGGTGATCTACCAGATCTACCCGCGCTCCTGGGCGGACGCCGACGGCGATGGCATCGGCGACCTGCCCGGCGTCACCGCGCGACTGCCCTACCTCAAGGCTCTCGGCGTCGACGCGATCTGGTTCAGCCCCTTCTACACGTCGCCGCAGGCCGACGCCGGCTACGACGTCGCCGACTACCGCGACATCGACCCGTTGTTCGGCACGCTCGCCGACGCGGACGAGCTGGTCGCCAAGGCTCACGAGCTGGGCCTGAAGATCATCGTCGACCTCGTCCCCAACCACAGCAGCGACGAGCACGTGTGGTTCCAGGCGGCGCTGGCCGCCGGGCCCGGCAGCCCCGAGCGCGCCCGGTACATCTTCCGGGACGGCAAGGGCGAGCAGGGCGAGCTGCCCCCGAACGACTGGCACTCGGTCTTCGGCGGCGCGGGCTGGACCCGGGTCACCGAGGCCGACGGCACCCCCGGCCAGTGGTACCTGCACCTGTTCGACACCAAGCAGCCCGACTTCGACTGGGACAACCCCGAGGTCGGCGACGAGTTCGAGTCCGTCCTGCGCTACTGGCTCGACCGCGGCATCGACGGCTTCCGGGTGGACGTCGCGCACGGCCTCATCAAGGAGCAGGGCCTTCCCGACTACGACGCCGAGCTCCACCTGCTCGAGGGCGAGGTGAAGCCCGGCTCCCCCAAGCCCCCGATGTGGGACCAGGACGGCGTCCACGAGATCTACCGACGCTGGCGCAAGGTCCTCGAGGAGTACGGCACGCCGGACCGCATCCTGTGCGCCGAGGCGTGGGTGCGTCCGCAGGAGCGGGCGGTCCGCTACGTCCGGCCCGACGAGATGCACCAGACGTTCAACTTCGACTTCCTCAAGGCGCAGTGGACCGCTCGTGACCTGCGTGAGGTCATCGACTCGTCGCTGTCCGCGGTCGCCGCGGTCGGCGCCCCGAGCACCTGGGTGCTGTCCAACCACGACACGGTCCGCCACGCCTCGCGCCTGGGCCTGCCCGTCGGCGAGCGCCAGCCCAACGGCATCAGCGCCACCGACCCGCAGCCCGACCGCGAGCTCGGCCTGCAGCGTGCCCGCGCCGCCACCGCGCTGATGCTCGCCATGCCCGGCAGCGCCTACCTCTACCAGGGAGAGGAGCTCGGCCTGCCGGACTCCACCGACATGCCCGGCGAGTACCGCCAGGACCCGACGTTCATCCGCACCAAGGGCGAGGAGATCGGTCGGGACGGCTGCCGCGTGCCCATCCCGTGGGAGAAGGACGCACCCGCGTTCGGCTTCGGGCCCTCCGACCAGACCTGGCTGCCCCAGCCGCAGGTGTACGGCGAGTACGCCGTGGACCAGCAGGACGGGGTGGACGGGTCGACGCTGGAGCTCTACCGCACCCTGCTCCGGGTCCGCCGTGAGCGCCGGCTCGGCACCGGGGGCCTGCAGGCCCTCGACGGGTTCGGTGACGACGTCGTCGCGCTCGTCAACACCGGCCAGGACGCCGGCGACACGCTGGTCCTGGCCAACCTCGGTGCCGACCCGGCGCAGCTGCCCGACGGGGCGACCGTGCTGGTCGCGTCCGGGCCGCTGACCGACGACGGTGCCGTGCCGACCGACACGACGGTCTGGGCCACCTGCTGAGCCGAGCGGCGGCGCGCACGGCAGACTGACGCCGTGCGCGCCGCCGACTTCGCCTACTTCGACGCGCCCACCCCGATCGGGCTGGCCCACAGGGGCGGGGCCAAGGTCGAGGCCAACCTGCACCTCGAGAACACCCTGGCCGCCTTCCGCCACGCCGTGGACCTCGGCTACCGCTACCTCGAGACCGACGTCCACGCCACGAGCGACGGCCAGGTGCTCGCGTTCCACGACCACGTCCTGGACCGCGTCACCGACGCCCGGGGCGCCATCGCGCAGCTGCCGTATGCCGCGGTGCGCCCCGCCCGCGTGGGCGGCACCGAGCCCATCCCCCTCCTCGCCGACCTGCTCGAGGAGCTCCCCGGCGTCCGCCTGAACATCGACGTCAAGGCAGATGGGGCGATCGAGCCGCTGGCGGCGGTGCTCCGCGCCCACGACGCGATCGACCGGGTCTGCATCGGGTCGTTCTCGCGCAGTCGGATCCGCGCCGTCCGCGCCCTGCTCGGGCCGGCGGTGGCGACGGCAGCTGGACCGACCGAGGTGGGTGTGCTGCGGTTCGCGCCGGGGCTGGTCGCGGACTGGCTGCGCTCCCCCGCACCCGTCCTGCAGGTGCCGACCGGGCACGTGGTCGGCGGCCGCCGGTTCGACCTGGTCACGCCGGCGCTGGTCGAGCGCGTGCACCGGATGGGCAAGCACCTGCACGTCTGGACGATCGACGACGCCCCGGAGATGGACCGGTTGTTGGACCTCGGGGTCGACGGGATCGTCACCGACCGCACCGACATCCTCGCGGCGGTCCTGGCCCGGCGCGGCGTACCGTTGGGCCGGTGAGCTCGCCCACCCCCAGCCCTGCGCCCGAGCAGGTGGAGCAGGAGGGCGGCCCCGCGGCGCACGCGGCCCGGTCGCGCGACGGGGTCTTCGCGCCTGCATACGCGTTGCTGTCGCTGGCGCTGGTCGCGCTCATCACCGTCATCGCGTTCGAGGGCATGGCGGTCTCGACGGCCATGCCGGACGCGGCGCGTGAGCTCGACGCCGTGCGGTCCTACGGCCTGGCGTTCTCGGTGATGCTGACCACCCAGCTGCTCGGCATCGTCCTGGCCGGCGTCTGGTGCGACCGTGCCGGACCACTTCCGTCGTTGTACGCAGGCCAGGCCCTCTTCGGCGTCGGCTGCGCGGTGTGCGGGTCGTCCAGCACCTTCGGGCTGTTCCTCGTCGGACGTGGGGTGGCGGGCCTGGGGGCAGGGCTGATCATCGTGGCGGGATACGTCGTCATCGGCCGCGCCTACCCGGAGTCGTTGCGCCCCAAGGTATTCAGCGTGATCTCGGCCGCGTGGGTGCTCCCGTCGCTGCTCGGGCCGCCGATCGCCGCCTGGGTCACGACGACGTGGTCGTGGCGGTGGGTGTTCTGGCTGGTGGTGGCTCCGGTCGTGGTCGCCCTCCTCGCCGTCGTGGCCCGGCGCGGCCAGATCGCCGCGGCCGACCAGGACGTCGACGCCTCCAGCCGCGACCACCGTCAGCACGCGCGGGCGGCGTGGTTCGGGGTGCTCATCGCGGCGTCCGCCGGAGCGCTGCAGTGGGGCACGCACGAGCTCGAGTTCGCCTGGTCGGTCCAGACGGTCACCGCCCTCCTCGGGGTCGCCGGGCTCGCGCTGACCGCACCCCTGCTGCTCCCGCGCGGCACCTGGGTGATGCGGCGCGGGCTGCCGTCCGTCATGGTCGCGCGCTTCCTGCTGACCTGCTCGTTCTTCGGCACCATCACCTACATCCCGCTCATGCTCGTCAACGAGCGCGGCCTGTCCCTCGGGGCGGCCGGCACGATCCTCGCCGTCGGGTCGCTGGGCTGGTCGACCGGCTCGTGGATCCAGGGTCGTGACCGTTGGGCGGGGCGCCGCGAGCACCTCGTCTCCGTGGGCGGCCTGCTGCTCACCACCGGGTTGGCAGCCATCGTCGCGATCACCCACTTCGGGTGGAACCCCTACCTCATCGCCCTCGGCCTGGTCACCTGCGGCACCGGTATGGGTTTGGGCACGGCGAGCCTGTCCGTGCTGTCCCTGACGCTGACCCCCGCGGCAGACCACGGCTCGACGTCCTCGTCGCTGCAGCTCGCCGACTCGCTGGGCTCGGTGCTGGGCATCGCGGCGGCTGGTGCGGTGTTCGCGGCCCTGCACACCGTCGCCGGACGCGACGCGCCGGTCTTCGTCACCATGTGGCTCGGCCTGTGCCTCGTGTCCGCCCTCGTCGTCGTCGCCGGTCGCCGCATCCGCGCCTGATCCGGGCGGGCGGGACGAAGGGCCCTGCCGCCGCGGGCACCCGCGGGTCACGGTGGGTGGGCCGCGCAAGCGCGCGCCCCACGACGAGGAGGACTCGATGGCAGCATCGCAACCTGACCGCCCCGGTGGTTCGACCCCACGGCGGTCGGTGGTCGAGGACTATGTCCAGGAGGTCGTCGAGCTCCAGGAGCTGCGCGACAACCAGCGCGAGGACTCCTCGACCGGGCGCACCCCTGACCAGGCGACCACGGACACCGCCGCCTCCTGGCACACGGGCTACCCCTACGACACCAAGCTACGAGCCCGCGAGTACGAACGGGCCAAGCGCGCCCTCCAGGTCGAGCTGGTCAAGCTCCAGCTGGGCGTCAAGGACTCCGGGGCCCGGGTGCTCGTGCTGTTCGAGGGCCGTGACGCGGCCGGCAAGGGCGGGGCCATCAAGCGCTTCGCCGAGCACCTCAACCCTCGCGGCGCGCGCATCGTCGCCCTGGAGAAGCCGACCGAGGTCGAGACGACCCAGTGGTACTTCCAGCGGTACATCCAGCACCTGCCCAGCGGCGGCGAGGTCGTCCTCATGGACCGCTCCTGGTACAACCGGGCCGGGGTCGAGCGCGTCATGGGCTACTGCAGCCCGGCGCAGTACCTGTCCTTCATGCGGCAGTGCCCCGAGTTCGAGCGGATGCTCGTCGACTCCGGGATCCACCTGGTCAAGCTGTGGTTCTCGGTGAGCCAGGACGAGCAGGCCCGTCGCTTCGAGGCCCGCAAGACCGACCCCGTCCGGCAGTGGAAGCTCTCCCCCACCGACCTCGCGAGCCTGGACAAGTGGGATGCCTACACCGAGGCCAAGGAGGCGATGTTCTTGTACACCGACACCGCCATCGCGCCATGGACGGTGATCAACAGCAACGACAAGAAGCGGGCCAGGCTCGAGGCGATGCGGGTCCTGCTGTCGGGACTGTCCTACCCCAGCAAGGACGAGGCCGTGGTGGGCCGACCGGACCCGCTGCTCGTCGGTCGGGCCTCGGTCGTGACCGGGGTCGCCGACCAGTCCGGTGACCGGGTGCGCAGGCTCTTCCGGAGCGTGCCCAGGTAGTAGCGCCACCCCACCATGCCCAGCCCTTGAGGTGCTCAGCCCCTGAGGTCCCTCAGCGGATCAGCACGTGCCCGGCCGGGGTCGACAGCCGCGTCCACCGGCCGCAGGTCCAGACCGTCACCTCGGAGCCCGGGGCGGCGAAGCCGAGGACGTGTGCCGCGAACGCACCGCCTCGCGGGGACCGGCGGGGTGGTGGTCGTGAGCCGGCCCCAGACGTGCCGCCGCAGGGCGGTCACCGCCTGGCCACCGGCGTCGGCCGGGGCACCTGCAGGCGACCTCCGCGATCCCCTCCCGCGCCACGGCATACACCTCCTCGGCGGTGACGGCGCCCACGCGCTCCCAGCCCGATCGCGGTGGTGCCATCGCCGCCCAGCCGACGCTGACCGTGGTCGGGGGCAGCGGCAGGGTCCTGCTGGCACTGCCCTCCCGGGCCAGCCGGTCGGTGACCGATGCGAGCGACACCGTGGCGTCGACCTCGGCCGGCTCGGCGAGCGGCATCGACCCGCAGTCCGATCACGGCACCCTCGCCCATGAGACCGCTCCCGGGGAGGATCGCCGACGTAGGCGGCGAGGGTGGTGCCGGAGGCCTGCAGCCGGATCGCGCCGTCGTCGTCGGCAGCCTTGGCGCGGGCGACATACGTGCGCAGGTCGTCCAGCCCCGGCGCATCGGGGAACCGCAGGTCCATCAGCGCCGCCGCCAGCGGAACGGCACGGGCTCACCGGCGTGCTCCTCGAGCATGGCCCGCAGGTCCGGCGCCATGCGGCGCGGGGTGGACGTCGCGAAGTCGTAGAGGACCAGGGTGGTCTCGGCGCGGGCGTAGACGGTGTCCTCGGGCGCCAGGCCGTCGCGCACCTCGTAGGCGAGGTCGAAGCCGGCCCCGCCGATCTTGGTCGCCCACATCTGCACGACGATCGGGGGGACCCGGAACAGCAGCGGGGCGAGGTACTCGATCTCGTGGCGGGCCACGAGGATCCCCTCGGCGAGCACCGAGCGGTCCTGCCCGAACCAGTCCTCGAACCCGATGACCCGGGCGTCCTCGAGCAACCGGAGGAACTGCACGTTGTTGACGTGGCCGTAGGCGTCCATGTCGCTCCACCGCAGCGGCACGTTCACGCAGTAGCGCTCAGGGAGCGCGTCCGGCACCTGGTCGACCGCATCCTCTGGCATGGGGACATCCTGTCAGGGGTGTCGGGCCGGCGGCATACGGTGGTCACCATGGAGACGACCGCCGCGGCCACCGACCTGCACACCCTCGCCACGGGGGTGCTGCGGCAGGCTCGTCGGCCGCGACGACGTCGACTTCCGCGACGGCCAGCTCGAGGCGGTCGCAGGCGCTCGTGGGCGACCGCCGCCGGGTCCTCGTCGTGCAGCGCACCGGGTGGGGCAAGTCGGCGGTCTACTTCGTCTCGACGGCGCTGCGCCGCGCGCAGGGCGCCGGCCCCGACCCTGATCGTCTCGCCGCTGCTCGCGCTGATGCGCGACCAGGTCGCGGCGGCCGCGCGCGCCGGCATCCGCGCCGTGACGATGAACTCCGCCAACGCCGAGGAGTGGGGCGAGGTCTCGGCGGCGCTGGCCGCCGACGAGGTCGACGTGCTGCTCGTCAGTCCCGAGCGGCTCAACAACCCGCGGTTCCGCGAGGAGCAGCTGCCCGACCTCGCCGCGCCGCTGCGGCCTGCTCGTGGTCGACGAGGCGCACTGCGTCCGCGACTGGGGCCACGACTTCCGCCCCGACTACCGCCGCATCCGCGACCTGCTCGACGACGCTGCCCGCCGACACCCCGGTGCTCGCGACGACGGCGACCGCCAACGCGCGCGTGGTCGACCGACGTCGCCGAGCAGCTCGGCGCCGGCGGCCACGAGGTCATGACGCTGCGCGGCGGGCTGGCCCGCGACTCGCTGCGGCTCGGGCGTGCTGCGCGCTGACCTCGCCCGAGCAGCGGCTCGCCTGGCTCGTCGCCCACCTCGGCGACGCTGCCGGGCAGCGGCATCGTCTACACCCTCACCGTCGCCGCGGCCGAGGACATCGCCGCCGCGCTGCGCGAGGCCGGCCACGAGGTGCGCGCCTACACCGGCCGCACCGACCCGGCCGACCGCGAGCGCGCTCGAGGAGGCGCTGCGCGACAACGAGGTCAAGGCGCTCGTGGCCACCAGCGCGCTGGGCATGGGCTTCGACAAGCCCGACCTCGGGTTCGTCGTCCACCTCGGCGCGCCGTCGTCGCCGGTCGCCTACTACCAGCAGGTCGGCCGCGCCGGCCGCGCCACCGAGCGCGCCGACGTGCTGCTGCTGCCCGGGCCGGAGGACCAGCGACATCTGGGCCTACTTCGCCACGGCCTCGATGCCGCGCCAGGAGCAGGCCGACGCCGTCCTGACCGCGCTGGCCGAGGCCGGCGAAGCCGCTGTCGACGGCCGCGCTCGAGACCGTCGTCGACGTCCGCCGCACCCGCCTCGAGCTGCTGCTCAAGGTGCTCGACGTCGACGGCGCGGTGGAGCGGGTGCAGGGCGGCTGGATGTCGACCGGGCCAGCCGTGGACCTACGACGCCGAGCGCTACGCCCGGGTCGCGCAGGCCCGCGAGCCGCGAGCAGGGGCTCATGCTCGACCTACGAGCGGACCGACGGAGTGCCGGATGGCGTTCCTGCAGGACGTCGCTCGACGACGACACCGCCGTGCCCTGCGGGCGCTGCGACTCCTGCGCCGGCGCCGTGGTTCCCGACCGACGATCCCCGACGCCGCGGTCGACGACCGCCCGCGGCCGCCTCGAGCGGGTCGGCGTCGAGCTCGAGCCCGCGGGCCCAGTGGCCCACCGGGCATGGACCGGCTCGGTGTCCCCCTCAAGGGCAAGATCGGCCCCGACGAGGGCATGGCAGCCGGGCCGCGCCGTCGCCCGGCTCACCGACCTGGGGTGGGGCCAGCGGCTGCGCAGCCTCCTGCTGCGCGGAGGACGCGCCCCGCTCGCCGAGCCTGCTGCGGGCCTGCGTCGCCGATCCTGCGCGACTGGGGCTGGGCGGAGCCGCCCGGTCGCCGTCGCGCTCGATGCCCTCCGCCGCCGACCCGCAGCTCGTCGAGTCGGTCGCCCAGGGCCTCGCCGAGATCGGCCGGCTGGAGTGGCTCGGGCCGACTCGACCTGGTCGAGGGCGGCCCGATCGGCGAGTCCGGCGGCAACAGCGCCTTCCGGCTGGCCGGGGTCTGGGGACGCCTGGCGGCGTCCGCCGACCTAGCGCGAGGCGCTCGGCCGGCTCCCGGGGCCGGTGCTGCTGGTCGACGACCTCGCGTCGCTCGCGCTGGACCCTCACGGTGGCCGCCCAGGAGCTGCGCCGGGCCGGGGCGCCCGGCGTCCTGCCGTTCGCGCTGGCGCTAGACGGCCTGACTCCGCAGCGCCGCACCGGCGCGGCACGTCGGTCGGTCGGGGCCTCAGAGGCACGGTGAACAGCGGCAGGAAGAGCTGCACCGTGGGACCGATGAGCACGGCATACAGCACGGTGCCGATGCCGACGACGCCTCCGAGCGCGAACCCGACGACGAGCACGGTCACCTCGATCGACGTGCGCACCAACCGGAAGCTGCGCCCGGTCCGGCGCACGAGTCCGGTCATCAGGCCGTCGCGCGGGCCCGGGCCGAACTGGCTGCCGATGTAGAGCGCGCCGGCGAGCCCGTTGAAGACGATGCCACCGACGAGCAGGAGCACGCGCAGCAGCATGGCCGACGGGCGCTCGAGCAGGGCCAGCGTCGCGTCCGTGGTCACGCCGATGACGACGACGTTGGCGACGGTGCCGAGCCCGGGCACCTGCCGCAGCGGGATCCACAGCAGCAGCACCGCCACGCCGACGATGATGGTCACCGTGCCGAAGCTCACCGGGAGGTGCTGGGCGATGCCGTAGTGGAAGACGTCCCACGGGTCGAGTCCGAGGCCGGCCCGGATGAGCATGCCCATCGACGCCCCGTAGAGCGCCAGCCCGACGAACAGCTGGACGAGGCGTCGGGTCGTGTGGCCCGCACGCAGCTGCTGCAGCGGGCTCATCGGGGTGAGGGTGGTACGCGTCATTGCGCCATTGTGGTGGCCAGTGGCCTGTTCTCCGATAGCCAATGCTGCCAAAGTGGACTGCATGTCTCCCCGTGCCCTGTCCGCCGCCCGGCTGCGTCCCCTCCTCGGCGCCGCACGGACTCCAGCCCCGGCCTATCGCGGCCTCGCCGACGCCCTGCGGCTGCTCGTGGCCGACGGCCGGATCCCGGCCGGCACGCGCCTGCCCAGCGAGCGCGACCTCACCACCGCGCTGGGGGTCAGCCGCACGACCGTGAGTCGCGCGTATGCCGAGCTGCGCGACCGCGGGTACCTCGAGTCACGCCAGGGCTCCGGCAGCGTCGCCGTCCTGCCCGGGGGAGGCCACCGGACGCCGATCCGGCGGGCCGCTGCAGCCGACCTCGGACCAGCTCGACGGCCCGCGTCATCGACCTGACCTGCGCCTCCATGAGCGCCCCTCCCGGCACGGTCGCAGCCTACGAACGCGCCCTCGAGCAGCTCCCCCGCTACCTCGCCGGGACCGGGTACCACCCGCTCGGGCTGCTGGCACTGCGCGAGGCGCTCGCCGCCGACTTCACCGCGCGGGGCCTGCCCACCGACGCCGAGCAGGTCATGGTGACCAGCGGCGCGCTCGCCGGTGTGGCGATCGCGGCCCGCGCCCTGCTCTCGCCCGGCGACCGGGTGATGCTGGAGAGCCCGACGTACCCCAACGCCCTCGAGACGCTCAGCCGCTCCGGTGCTCGCCCGGTCGCCCTGCCGATCGGCGCCGAGGGCTGGGACCTCGACACCGCGGAGGCGACGTTGCGCCAGACGGCGCCGCGGGCGGCATACCTCGTGCCCGACTTCCACAACCCGACCGGCGCCCTCATGCCGGAGGAGCAGCGGGCCCGGCTCGGTCGCGCGCTCGGTCAGACCCGCACCGTCGCGATCGTCGACGAGACCCTCGTCGAGCTCGCGCACGACCCCGGCCTCGTCATGCCCGCTCCGCTGGGCGCGCACCACGCACGGACCGTCACCGTGGGTGGGGCGAGCAAGACGTTCTGGGGTGGCCTGCGGGTGGGGTGGTTGCGCGCACCACGCGACCTCATGCCCTCGCTGGTGACCGCGCGACTGACCCTGGACCTCGGCAGCCCCGTGATGGAGCAGCTGGTCCTGCTCGACCTGCTCGGTCACCGTGACACGATCCTGTCGGCCCGCCGGGAGGCCGTCGTGGCGACCCGTGACGCGCTGGTCGGCGCCCTGACCAGCCAGCTGCCGGACTGGCGCTTCACCGTGCCACAGGGCGGCTTGTGCCTCTGGGCGGAGCTGCCGGAGGCGTTGTCGACACCCCTCACGGTGGCGGCGGACCAACGGGGGGTCGTGCTCACGCCGGGGTCGCAGTTCGCGGTGGACGGCGGCATGGAGCGGTTCTTGCGCATCCCGTTCGCCGGTCACTCCCCCGAAGTGGTCACCGACGCGGTCCAGCGGATCGCCCTGGCGTGGCAGGACGCGGTCGCCAACCGCCCCTCGGGTCGTCGGCGCCCACCCTTGGTGGCGTGAGCCCGGGCTGAAGGCCGCCGAAGTCCCTCGAGGCCACGACAACGCGGCCCCCTAGGATTTCGCTGTGACCGACGACAGCACCGTGCCCACCGAACCCCTCGCCGACCTGCTCGCCACGCTCGACCTCGAGGAGCTGGGGACGGCCCGCATCACCGTCGAGGGCGTTGACGGCGCGGAGTCCATCGACCTCGGGGAGTCCGGCGCCTCGGTCTTCCTGGGCCGCAGTCAGCGCACCCCGCACGGTCGCGTCTTCGGCGGCCAGGTGCTCGCGCAGTGCGTCATGGCGGCAGGCCGGACGGTGGCCGACATCGACGACGGTGACGGCCCGCGCCACATCCACTCGCTGCACGGGTACTTCATGCGACCCGGCGACGACACCAAGCCGATCCGGTTCGCGGTCGAGCGGATGCGCGACGGGCGCTCGTTCTCCACGCGACGGGTGCACGCCATCCAGGACGGCCTGCCCATCCTGTCGATGATCACGTCCTTCCAGGAGCAGGCCGACGGGCTGGACCACCAGGACCCGATGCCGCAGGTGCCCGGGCCCGACACCCTCCCGTCCCTGCAGGACGTCTTCGGCACCGTCGACCACCCGGCCGCACGGCACCTGGTCAACCGCCCCGTCGAGCACCGGCACCTCGAGGGCGACATCTTCGCCGCCCCCGGCCCCGACCTGGTGGCCCACCAGAGCGTGTGGCTCAAGGCCATCGGGGAGCTCCCCGACGACCCGCTGGTCCACGCCGCCGTGCTCGCCTACGCCTCCGACTACACGCTGCTCGAGTCGGTGATCCGTCGCCACGGGCTGGCGTGGAGCGACCGGCGGCTGCGCCCCGCGAGCCTGGACCATGCCATGTGGTTCCACCGCCCGGTCGCCGTCGACGACTGGATCCTCTACGCCCAGGAGTCCCCGTCCGCCTCGGGTGGGCGCGGTCTCGGCATCGGCCGGATGTTCGGTGCCGATGGCACACTCGTGGCGACCGTGGCCCAGGAGGGCATGGTCCGGGTGAAGAAGTCCTGATGGCCGAACGTGACGCCTCGCGCTGGGTCGTGGACGCCCTGCGCCAGCAGGACCGCGAGGCCTGGGCCCGGCTGCACCGCGGCTACCTCGACTTCTACGAGGTCACCGACCCCGAGAGGGTCTCCCCCGTCATCTGGTCGTGGCTGAACGACCCCGCCCACGAGCTCGAGTGCCTTGTCGTGCGCCCCGCGCCCGGCGCGGATCCTGTTGGCCTGGCCCACTTCCGGCCCTTCCCGCGGCCACTGGCCGGTGCGACCGCCTGCTTCCTCGACGACCTGTTCGTCGACCCGAGCGCGCGAGGGACGGGTGCCGTGGACGCCCTCCTGGGCGCGCTCCAGCAGGAGAGCCGCGACCGCGGCTGGAGCCAGGTCCGCTGGATCACGCGCGAGAGCAACACCCGTGCGCGCTCGACCTACGACCGGCTCGCCGTGCGCACCGACCTGGTCACCTACGAGCTGCCCGTCTGACGCCCCGTCGCTCGCCGCGATCAGCCGACGCGGACGACCGCCGCGGTGCGCGCAGGGAGGTGAACGAATGACCCGTCCGCGCTGGTCCCAGCGGGGTCCCAGGCAAGGACGACCTCGACCGGCGCCGCGTCGAGCGGGACCGTCGCGGGGACGTCCGCGAAGTTGGCGACGATGCGCAGCGGTCCGCGTCGCACCACGAGCCACCGGGCCTCTTCGTCGATGTCGGCCTCGACGAGGTCGAGCCGGCCGTCGTCCAACGAGGCCTCGCGGCGGCGCAGCGCGATCAGGTCGCGGTACCACGCCAGCATCCGTCCGTGGTCACCCTCACGGGCCTCGTCCCACAGCAGCTGGGACCGCCGGTAGGTCGCCTCGGCCTGTGGGTCCGGCACGTCGTGCGCCGCCCAGCCATGGGACTCGAACTCGCGACGGCGACCCTCGGTGACCGCCTTGGCCAGCTCCGGCTCCTCGAAGTCGGTGAAGAACTGGAACGGCGTCGTGGCCGCCCACTCCTCGCCCATGAAGATCATCGGGGTGAACGCCGACGTGAGGTAGAGCGCGGCACCGATGGCCTGCTGCGAAGGATGGACGAGCGCCGAGATGCGTTCTCCCAGAGCGCGATTGCCCACCTGGTCGTGCGTCTGCAGGTAAGCGACGAACCTGCGTGCGTCGACCTTGTCCCGCTGGACGGGTGCTCCCCACTCGCGGTTCCGGAAGCTCGACCAGGTGCCGTCGTGCAGGAAGCCGTGGGTCAGCGTCTTGGCGAGGACCGCCAGCGGGCCACCGTCCGGCAGCGCGCGGGTGTGCCCGGCGAAGTCCGCGTAGTAGCCCTGCGTCTCCCCCGTGAGCGTCACGTGCAGGGCGTGGTGCACGTCGTCGTCCCACTGCGCGTCCATGCCGCGGCCACCGTCGGCGGTCGGCGTGACCATGACGGGATCGTTGAGGTCGCTCTCCGCGACCAGGTGAAGGGGACGTCCTAGCCGGCGGCCGAGCGCGGCGACCTCGTCGGCGAGCTGGGCGAGGACGTGCGTGCTCGAGTCGTCACGCAGCTCGTGGACGGCATCCAGCCGCAGCGCGTCGACGTGGAAGTCGTCGAACCAGCGCAGCGCGTTGTCGATCATCCACCGGCGCACGGCGTCGCTGTCGGGGCCGTCGAGGTTGAACCCGGCGCCCCACGGGGTCGGGTGCGCGTCGGAGAAGTAGGGCCCGAAGCGCGACAGGTAGTTCCCGACCGGTCCGAGGTGGTTGTAGACCACGTCGAGGCACACGCCCAAGCCGAGCCGGTGGCACTCGTCGACGAACCCCTGGAGGGCTGCGGGTCCGCCGTAGACCTCGTCGACCGCCCAGGGACCCACGCCGTCGTATCCCCAGTTCCAGCGGCCGGGCCACGCGGCCACCGGCATGAGCTCGACGACGTCCACCCCGAGCTCGACGAGGTGCGGAAGGCGCGCCCGAGCCGAGTCCAGGGTGCCCTCGGTGGTGAAGGTACCCACGTGGAGCTCGTAGACGACGGCCCCCAGGACTCCCCCGCCGTGCCGCGGGCCGGCCCACGTGGCGTCCTGCCACGGGTGCCGCGAGGCGTCGAACCAGCGACTCCTGCCGTGCACGCCCTCGGGCTGGTGTGCCGAGCGCGGGTCGGGCGTGAGGTCACCACCGTCGATGCGGAAGCCATAGTCCAGGACGGGGTATGCCGTCGTGCCCCCGTCACGGACCGGAGTCACCGGGCCGGTGGGAGACACCGGACTGACCCGCGCGGCCGGCGGCGCCTGCCAGGCCCACCACCCGGCGTCCTGGCGCTCCATGGGCACCGTGCTGCTCGGGCCGCCATCGAGCGAGAACTCGACCTCGACGCTTCCGGCAGCAGGGGCCCACACGGTGACGGTGGGGGTCGAAGGAGTCTGGGGCTCAGGCGGTGTCATCGTTTTCCATGGTGTGGTGGCGGACGAGAAGGGCGACGGGCAGGTCGGCCAGCAGGCGCGCCAACCGCACCCCCGGCCGTCCCTCGTGGGAGACCACGGCGCGGCCGGTGAACAGGTCGTGCCACTCCCCCTCGGGCAGGAACACATGGTGCTCGCCCCACCCACCGGCGGCAGTGAGGGAGTCGCTCAGGCGGGTGACGACGGCGACGACCTGCAGCCCGGTGTCGTCACCGCGACCGACGGCCATGGCGTGCTCGCTCGTCGTGGTGAGCGGTGCATAGGTGGCTCGGGTGCCGGTGAACCACTCGGCACGCTGCTGCCTCAGCCGCAGGGCCCGCGACGTGACGAGCAGCTTTTCGTCATCGAGGTCTGCGGGCCTCTCGCCCTTGTCGAGACGGGTCAGCCGGGCTCGCCGGTCGGAGTAGTCCACCGGTCGGCGGTTGTCCGGGTCGACCAGCGACAGGTCCACCAGCTCGGTGCCCTGGTAGACGTCGGGGACTCCCGGGACGACGAGCTGGAGGAGCTTCTGCCCGAGGATGTTGGCCCGTGCCGCCGGAGCAGTCCGCCTGACCCAGCTCTGGAGGTGGGCGACGAGCGCCGGGTCGGTCAGCAGCCCGGAGACGTACCGCTGCACGTCCGACTCGTAGGCCCCGTCCTGGTCGGTCCACGTCGTGTGGCGCTTGGCCTCACGAATCGCCTTGGTGGCGTAGGCCTGCAGCCGGTCCTCGCTGATCGGCCACGCGCCGACGGCGGTCTGCAGGAGGAAGTACTCCGTGGCCGCGTCGAGCTTCGTGCCGCGGTGGGCACTGGAGAGGCGACGGGCCATGGAGACCCACGTCTTCCACTCGTCGGCCAGCTCGGACGCCACGGCGAGCCGGGCGCGGACGTCCTCGGAACGCTTGGTGTCGTGCGTCGACAACGTGGTCATCGTGGTCGGCCAGGTCGCGAGCTGCCGGTTGGCGAACTCGTGGAGCTCCTCCGGAGCGATACCCACCAGGTGGGGGTCACCGCCCACCTCGTTGAGCGAGGTGAGTCGGGCGTAACGGTAGAAGGTGGTGTCCTCGATGCCCTTGGCCATCACCGGGCCGCAGGTCTGCTGGAACCGCACGACGAACTCCTGCTGGGCGGCATCGGTGTCGACGTTGGCCTCGGGCAGGCGACCGCCGCGGGCCAGCTGGGCGACCAGGCTGACGCTGAGCTGGTCGGCGTCGCTCACCAGGGCCATGGCCCGCGACTCGGCCGCGTTGAGCACCGCGGCCTGGTCGGGGTCGGGCACCGGGCCGCCGACGTAGGCGCGGTAGCGGTCCATGGCGACCAGCAGCGCGCCCAGGCCACGCTTCAACGACGGCTGGTCGTGCCACGGCAGGACCTGCTCGACCAGGCGCATCAGCCGGTTCACCTCGGCGGCCTGAACCTCCTGGACCACCTGGCGCTTGGCCTCCAGGACCATGGCGTCGAGGTCCTCGGGGTGGCCGACGACCTGGGTCAGCAGGTCGGTCAGTGGTCCCTTGCCGGCCGGGTCGACGAAGACCCCGCCCACGCGCAGGAGCGTGTCGTAGCCCGTGGTGCCGGCGCAGCGCCACGAGTCCAGCAGCTCTTCGCGGCCCTCCAGGATCTTCTCGGCGACGACCCAGGCGTCGTCGGTGGCGTCGGCGAGCTGCGCGAGGTAGCCACCGGGGTCGGCGAGGCCGTCCGGGTGGTCGATCCGGAAGCCGTCGACCAGGCCGGAACGGTAGAGCTCCAGCAGCAGCCGGTGGGTCTCCTCGAAGACCTCCGGGTCCTCGACGCGCACGGCCGCCAGCGTCGTGACGTCGAAGAAGCGGCGGTAGTTGAGCCGTTCGGCACCCTCGCGCCAGTCGCACAGCAGGTACCACTGCGCCTGGACGAGCTCGTCGACCGGCAGGTGGTCGGTGCCCGGCCGCACCGGGAACTCGTGGTCGAAGTAGCGCAGCACGGTCTCGTCCCCACGCGGCCCGCCGTCCCGGGCGAGGACCAGCTCCCCTGCCGACACCGCCGCGGACAGCGGTCCCCCGAGGACGGGCACCAGCACCCGGTCGTCCTCGGCCGGCCCAGTCCACGTCGAACCAGTGCGCGTACGCCGAGTCGCGACCGTCCCGGAGCAGCGACCACCACTGGCGGTTGAGGTGGGCCGGGGTCGGCGTGGTCATGTGGTTGGGGACCACGTCGACGACCAGGCCCAAGCCGTACAGCGACAGCGTTCGCGACAGCCGTGACAGCTCGGTGCCGCCGCCGGCCTCCTCGTTGACGAGGTCGTGGTCGACCACGTCGTACCCGTGGGTGGAGCCCGGTGAAGGCTGCAGCACCGGCGACAGGTATGCGTGCGAGACTCCGAGGGCGTCGAGGTAGCTCGCCTGCTCCGACGCCTGGTCGAAGGTGAACTCGCCGTGGACCTGCAGGCGGTAGGTCGCCGTGGGCACCACCCGACCCTCCGCCGGCCGGTGCGGTGGCGTCCCGCGCTGCATACCCGTCTCCTGCATCGTCATCGAACGGTCACTGTCCTCATCGGCGTCCCCGCCGCCCCCACGTCGCACTCATCGCCGGGCGATGGCCGCTCCCGCGGGAGAGCCGGAGGGAAGGGGCCGCGGGCACCGCAGGACCACGACGCTGCGCCCCTCGGCCTGCACCTTTGCGCCGGGCTGGTACTCGGTCGCGTCAACCTTCTGGGCGGACGTGTCGAGCTCGGTGACCCAGTGCTCGCCGTACTCCTTGCCGGGCAGGACGAACGGGAGCACGGCGTCGTGGCCGTTGAAGATCACCAGGAACGTGTCGTCGAGCGTCTGCTGGCCGCGGGTGTCGGGCTCGGGGATGGTCTGGCCGTTGAGGAAGACCATCATCGAGCGCGCGTAGCCGTTGGCCCAGGACTCCTCGTCCATGTGGTTGCCGCCGGGCTCGAACCACGCGATGTCGCCCACGGCGCTCTCGCCGCCGTGGTCGGCCGAACCCGCGAAGAAGCGGCGGCGGCGGAACACCGGGTGGTCGCGACGCAGCTCGACGAGGCGCTGCGTGAACGCGATCAGGTCCAGCTCGTCCTGGTCGAGCTCCCAGTCGATCCAGGAGATCTCGTTGTCCTGGCAGTAGCCGTTGTTGTTGCCGCCCTGGCTGCGCCCGAGCTCGTCACCGTGCAGCAGCATCGGCACGCCCTGGGACAGCAGGAGGGTCGCCAGCATGTTGCGCTGCTGACGCAGGCGGAGCGCGTTGACCTCGGCGTCCTCGGTGGGACCCTCGACACCGCAGTTCCAGGAACGGTTGTGGCTCTCGCCGTCGTTGCCGTCCTCGCCGTTGGCGTCGTTGTGCTTCTCGTTGTAGGACACCAGGTCCCGCAGGGTGAAGCCGTCGTGGGCGGTGACGAAGTTGATCGACGCGATCGGCTTGCGACCACTGTGGCCGTAGAGGTCGCTGGAGCCGGTGAGCCGCGACGCGAACTCGCCGAGCGTGGCGCTCTCACCGCGCCAGAAGTCGCGCACGGTGTCGCGGTACTTGCCGTTCCACTCGGTCCACAGGGGCGGGAAGTTGCCGACCTGGTAGCCACCGTCGCCGACGTCCCAGGGCTCGGCGATGAGCTTGACCTGGCTGACCACCGGGTCCTGCTGCACGAGGTCGAAGAACGCCGACAGCTTGTCGACCTCGTGGAACTGACGGGCCAGCGTGGCCGCGAGGTCGAACCGGAAGCCGTCCACGTGCATCTCGGTCACCCAGTAGCGCAGCGAGTCCATGATGAGCTGCAGCACGTGCGGGTGGCGCATGAGCAGGCTGTTGCCCGTGCCCGTGGTGTCGTAGTAGTGGCCCTTGTCCTCGTCGACGAGGCGGTAGTAGGCCGCGTTGTCGATGCCGCGGAAGCAGATGGTCGGGCCGAGCTGGTTGCCCTCCGCGGTGTGGTTGTAGACCACGTCGAGGATGACCTCGATGCCGGCCTCGTGCAGCGCCTTGACCATGCCCTTGAACTCGGCCACCTGCTCGCCGCGGGTGCCGTATGCCGCGTAGCCGTTGTGGGGGGCCAGGAACCCGATCGTGTTGTAGCCCCAGTAGTTCGACAGCCCCTTGTCGCGCAGGGTGAAGTCATTGACGAACTGGTGCACCGGCATGAGCTCGATGGCCGTGATCCCGAGGTTCTTGAGGTGCTCGATGATCACGGGGTGGGCGATGCCCGCATACGTGCCGCGGATCTCCTCCGGCACGTCGGGGTGGGTCTCGGTCAGGCCCTTGACGTGCGCTTCGTAGATGACGCTGTTGTGGTACTCGTGGCGCGGCAGGCGGTCCTGGCCCCAGTCGAAGAACGGGTTGATGACCACGGACAGCATCGTGTGACCGAGGCTGTCGTCGGTGTTGACCTTGTCCGGCTCGTCGCTCGGGTCCTCGAAGCGGTAGGAGAACAGGGACTCGTCGCCGTCGGGCTGGCCGTCGATGGCCTTGGCGTACGGGTCGAGCAGCAGCTTCGCGGGGTTGCAGCGGTGGCCGGCCGCCGGGTCGTACGGGCCGTGCACGCGGTAGCCGTACCGCTGCCCAGGCTGCACGCCGGGCAGGTAGCCGTGCCAGACGAAGCCGTCGACCTCCGGCAGGGGGTAGCGGGTCTCCACGCCCGCGTCGTCGACGAGGCACAGCTCGACGGTCTCGGCGACCTCGGAGAAGAGTGCGAAGTTGACACCGGTCCCGTCGTAGGTCGCGCCGAGCGGGTAGGCCTTGCCGGGCCAGATCTCCATGTATCGCCTTCGTGTTCGTGTCGTGGTCGAGACCACGTCCTGCTGGTGAGGGCGGCATTGGCCTCGCGTCCGGTCCATTGTGCCGGAGGTCCGGCGACCTCGCTGACCAATGGCGCCCCGCGCGGTAAGCGCTCGCTCAGTAGAGTGCTGCGTGCGGGCAGGACCCGCCCGCCCAATCCCACCCCTTGGAGGACCGTATGACCACCCAGCGTGTCGCGATCGTCACCGGAGCCGCTCGCGGGATCGGTGCCGCCACCGCCAAGCGGCTGGCCGCCGAGGGCAACGCCGTGGCCGTGCTCGACCTCGACGAGGCGTCCTGCGCCGAGACGGTCGCCGCCATCGTCGAGGCCGGTGGCCGGGCGATCGCCGTGGGCGTCGACGTCGCTGCGGCCGACCAGGTCGAGGCCGCCGTGCAGCGCGTCGCCGACGAGCTCGGTGGGCCGACGATCCTGGTCAACAACGCCGGCATCACCCGCGACAACCTGCTGTTCAAGATGACCGAGCAGGACTGGGACGCCGTCATGGACGTGCACCTGAAGGGCTCGTTCCTCATGACCCGGGCGGTCCAGAAGCACATGACCGAGGCGAAGTACGGCCGCATCGTCAACCTCTCCTCCACGTCCGCCCAGGGCAACCGCGGACAGGTCAACTACTCCGCCGCCAAGGCCGGTTTGCAGGGCTTCACCAAGACCCTCGCCATCGAGCTCGGCAAGTTCGGGGTCACCGCCAACGCCGTGGCGCCTGGCTTCATCCAGACCGAGATGACGAAGATGACGGCCGAGCGCATCGGGGTCTCCTTCGAGGACTTCATCACGCACTCCGCGTCGCAGATCCCGGTCGCCCGGGTGGGCCAGCCCGAGGACATCGCGGCGACCATCGCCTTCCTGACCTCCGAGGAGGCCGGCTTCGTCTCCGGCCAGGTCATCTACGTCGCCGGCGGACCGCAGGACTGATGCCGGCGACCGAGTTCGCCGCCACCCCCCGGCCGCCCCTCACGCTCACCTGTGACGGGACGCTCGTGCGGCCCTTGACGGCCCAGGCGTGGAAGGCCACGTTCCCGACGGTCAACCTGGTCGCGAGGTATGCCGTCACGACCGCCCTCGGGGTGCTCGTGTGGGTGTCGACGCACTCGGTCCCGCTGGCGCTCGTGGTCGCCGTCCTCGTCCCGACGGTGGCGCTGGTGCTGACCCGGGCGAGGATCGAGCGCAACATCCGCGAGGTGGCCGGTCGAGGGGCCACCATCAGCTCCGGCTACGACGGCATCGGCCGGTTCGTGGTCGAGCGCAGCAGTGGCGCCGTGGAGTTCGCGCGAGGTGACGCCAGCGGGGTGGAGGTGCTCGGTGCGGTCGCCGTCATCCGGTCGCGCTCACGCCAACCCGCCTTCGTGACCCCTGCGGAGCTGGTCACCGCAGCGGACACCGGCTTCCTCACCACGTTCCACGACGGGTTCGGCCCGGTCGAGGGTTTCCGCCTGGACCACCCCGAGGTCCGGCACCCGGTGCTGGTCACGGCGGCCGTGCAGCGGGCGGCATACCGGATGTCGGTCCGCGCCCTGGTCCGGCACCCGTCGAGCGTGGTCATCGCCGTCGCCGCGGTGCTCGCCGTCGCCGTCGTCGCGATCGCCCCCTCTGCACCGTCGGCGATCGCGATCGCCCTGACCCTGGTACTCGTGGCCGTCGTCTACGTGGCAGGCCCGCGCGCCGGGGTCCAAAAGCTCTTTCCCGAGGGCAGCGTCGTCGGCGCTGCGGTCGACGACGACGGCCTGCTCCTGCACGTCCCCGGGTACCCGGCGCGGGTCGAGGCGTCCGAGCTGCGCACGGTGCTGGTCGCCGAGGACGGGATCGCCGTGCGTCGTCGCAACCTGCGCACCCACGTGCTCCCCCGGCAGGCCCTCGGCGACGAGGAGCTCGAGCGCCTCCGCATGCTGGTCGACCGCTGACCGACCGCTGACCGACTCCTGACCGACTCCTGGGCCGACGGCCTCACAGCTCGAGTCGATCCGTGCCGTGACGTGCACGAATCGCCCCGTTCGCCAGCAAGGCAGGGCGATCCGTGCAGGAACCACCAGGTTTCGCCGTCGGGCCTCAGGGAGTGGTGACCACCAGACGGCCGGTGGTCTGGCCGGCACCCAGACGCGCCATGGCTGCCGGAGCCTCACTGAACGGAACCCGCTGGGAGATCACGGGTTTCACCAGCCCTTCGGCCGCCCAGGCGGTCAGGACCTCGTGCGCCTGGCGAGCCACGGCCGGGTTGCGCTGCAGGTACAGCCCCCAGTGCAGACCGAGGATCGAGTAGTTCTTGACCAGCGCGTGGCCGAGTGCCGGGGCCGGGATCGTGCCGCTGGTGAAGCCCACCACGACGATGCGTCCCTCGAAGCCGATCACCTTGGTCGAGGCGTCGTAAGACGCGCCGCCCACCGGGTCGAACACGACATCCGCCCCCGAGCGACCCACAGCCTCCTTGAGGTGGCCGACGAGGTCCCCCGCGTTCCGGTCGACGACGACGTCCGCACCAGCGGCCCGGGCCACCTCGGCCTTCGCCTCGCCACCGACGACCGCAACCACGCGAGCACCCAGCGCCTTGCCGACCTGCACGGCGGCACTGCCGACGCCGCCTGCTGCGGCGTGCACCACCAACGTCTCACCCGGTTGGAGCCCAGCGCGACGCACCAGCCCCACGTATGCGGTCTGGTAACCGATGGTCAGAGCGCTGGCCTCCGCGTCCTCGAGCGACGGCGGGGCTGGAAACGTGCCGGCCAGCGGGAGCAGGGCCTGCTGCGCCAGCCCACCGTGCGGCATCGCCGTGGTGCCGACGACCCGGTCGCCGACCGACGGGTGGCCATCCGTGGGCACGTCCTCGTCCGAGGAACCGATCTCCAGCACCTCACCGCAGACCTCGACGCCCGGCACGAACGGCAGCTCCGGACGCACCTGGTAGTGGCCGCGGGCCATGAGCACATCGGGGAAGTTGAGTGCCGTCGCTAGCACCCTGACGCGAACGTGCCCGGCGGGCACCTCGGGAACAGCGACGTCCCCGAGCGCGAGGACGTCCGAGGGCTCACCGAGGGTCGTGACCTGCCATGCCTGCACGCGCGTCTCCTGCTGCTGCTCGGTGTTCGTCCGCCGGTGTTGTTCCGTCGGTGGTTGTCCGTCGGTCGTCGTCAGTCGGTGCCCATGGTGACCGCGGGCAGCGCCCCAGCCATCCGCCGCATCCCGGCGAGCCAGCGGTCCGGGTCCGCGGCGCGACGTTCGTACATCTGGGCCACCTCGGGGTGCGGCAGCACGAGGAAGTGCTCCTGCTCCATGGCTGCGAAGAGGTCCCGCGCCACGTCGTCGGGGTCGACGGCGTCCGGCTCCATCAGGGCCCGGCCGGCCTTGCCGGAGCTCCACAGCATGTCCGTGCGGACCCCCTGCGGACAGACCGCGTGCACGCGAACTCCCTTGTCGCCGTAGGTCATCGACAACCATTCGGCAAACGCGTATGCAGCGTGCTTGGTGACGGCGTAAGGCGCAGCACCGGGGATGGACAGCAGGCCGGCGGCCGACACGGTCGCGACGAACGTTCCACTGCCCCGCTCGACCCAGTCCGGGACGAGCAGCTTGGCTGCGCGCACGTGAGCCATGACGTTGACGTTCCACGAGACGTCCCAGGCCTTCTGCGCCACCGCCTCGGTGCCGCCGCGGGCGACCCCGGCGTTGGCGCAGTAGACGTCGATCTCGCCGAGCTGCCCGCGGGCCGCCGCGACGAGGGCAGCGACACCCTCCTCGCCGGCCGCATCACCGGGGAGGGCAAAAGCCCTGTCCCCCAAGGCTTTTGCGGTCGAGGTGACGGCCTCGGCGTCGAGGTCGTTGACGACCACGCGAGCACCGGCGGCGACGAACGCCTTCGCGTACGCCGCCCCGATGCCCCTGCCGGCGCCGGTGACGACGACGCCCTTGTCGGTGAGGTCGAGGGTCACAGGTTGCCGCCGAGGGTCACGCCGCCGTCGACGACCAGCGTCTGCCCGGTCACCCAGCCCGCGTCGTCCGAGAGCAGGAACGCGACCGGGCCGGCGATGTCCTCGGGGAGCCCGAGCCGCTTCAGCGGGTAGGCCGAGGCGACCTGCTCCTCCGCCCTCGTAGAGCGCCTCGGCGAACTTCGTCTTGACGATCGCCGGCGCCACGGCGTTGACCCGCACGCCGGCGCGAGCTCGATGGCCAGCTCGACTCGGTCAGCGGGATGACCGCGGCCTTGCTGGCGCCGTAGCAGGCGATGGCGCCGGCGGCACCGCCGGCGATGGACGAGACGTTGACCACGGCACCGGGCTGGCCTCGCTGCCGAGCCCGGCGGCGACCGCGATCTGGGTCCAGGCGAGCGTCGAGACGATGTTGGTCTCGGCGATCTTGCGCGCCGCGTCCAGGTCGAGGTCGAGCAGCGGGCCGGCGACCGGGTTGATGCCGGTGTTGTTGACCAGGAAGTCCAGGCCGCCGAAGGTCTCGCGGCGCGCGCGCGACCGTCTCGGCCCGGTGGCGCGCGTCGTCCGAGCGCCCGGCGACGGCGAGGGCGACGTCCGGCGCCACCGAGGCGCTCGACGGCCTCGTCCAGCGCCTCGGGGTTGCGGGCGGTGATGACGACCCGGGCGCCCTCGGCGACCAGCCTCTCGGCGATGCCGAGCCCGATGCCGCGCGAGGCGCCGGTGACGATGGCGCGCGTCCTCGTGCGTCGGGCCGGCAGCCATGGCGTCACAGGCCCAGGTCCCGGCCGATGAGCTCCTTCATGATCTCGTTCGACCCGGCCCAGATCTTGGTGACCCGGGCGTCGCGCCAGGCGCGCGCCACGCGGTACTCGTTCATGTAGCCGTAGCCGCCGTAGAGCTGGACGCACTCGTCGAGCACGTCGTTCTGCACCTGGGCGCTCCACCACTTGGCCTTGGCGGCGTCGGCCGCGGTCAGCGTCGCCGTCGGCGAGCAGCGGCGATGCACTGGTCGACGAACGCCTGGGTGACGTCGACCTTGCGTCTTCAGCTCGGCGATCTTGAACTTGTTGTGCTGGAACGACCCCACGGACTGGCCGAAGGCCTTGCGCTGCTTCACGTACTCGATCGTCTCGTCGCAGGATCTGCGACGGCGTGCGCGATGTTGGCGACGGCCGCGCCGACCCGCTCCTGCACCAGCCGCTCCATCATCGAGATGAAGCCCAGGCCCTCCTCGCCGATGCGCAGCGCGTCGGGCACGCGCACGTCCTCGAAGAACAGCTCGGCGGTGTCGGACTCGGTCTGGCCGACCTTGTCGAGCTTGCGGCCGCGGGTGAAGCCCTCCATGCCGGTCTCGACGCCGAACAGCGTGATGCCCTTGGCGCCCTTGGACGGGTCGGTGCGCGCCGCGACGATCACCAGGTCGGCGCTGTAGCCGTTGGTGATGAAGGTCTTCGAGCCGTTCAGGATCCAGTCGTCGCCGTCGCGCACGGCCGTCGTCTTCAGCGCGGCGAGGTCGGAGCCGCCGCTCGGCTCGGTCATCGCGATCGCGCAGATCAGCTCGCCGGTGCAGAAGCGCGGCAGCCAGCGCTGCCTTCTGCTCGTCGGTGGTCAGCTCGACCAGGTACGGCGCGCAGACGCTGCCGTGGATGCCGAAGCACGAGGAGATGGACGCCGAGACCCGGCGAACTCCTCGGCCAGCGACCGCGTCGAAGCAGGTAGTCCTCGCTGCCGCCGCCGCCCCACTCGTCGGGGATGTGCAGGCCGAGCAGGCCCTGCTTGCCGGCCTCGAGCCAGAAGTCGCGGGGCAGACCGCGGTTCTCGAGAATCTCTCGTCTGCGCGGCACGACGTGCCGGTCGAGGAACTCGCGGGCGGTGGCGCGCAGCGCCTCGTGCTCGGGACCGAAGAGGGTGCGGCGCACCGGGGCCTCCGAGGTAGTGACTAAGCGCTTGCTTACCTGCGTGGCTCGCGGCCAGCTGTCAACCCTGTCAAGGCTCCGTGCGCGCCCACCCGGGGCCGCCGAACGCGCCTCCGGGCCGAGCCCGGCTCGGACACGGCGCCCCGCCTCGTCGAGGCCGCGGTCGAGGCGTTCGCCGACCGCGGGTTCCACGCGACGACGACCCGCGACATCGCCTCGCGCGCCGGCCTGTCCCCGGCCGGGCTGTACGTGCACTACCCCAGCAAGGCCGACGCTGCTCGCCGAGGTCAGCCGCGCGGGCCACGAGGCCGCCCTGCGACGTGCGTCGTCGCTGCGGCCGAGGCGGCGCCGTCACGCCGACCGAGCGCGCTGCGCGCCTGCGTCGCGACCGTTCTCCCGCTGGCACGCCGAGCACTACCGCGTCGCCCGGGTCGTGCAGTACGAGTTCGGCAACCTCACGCCGGAGCACCGCGTCGACGTCCTGGGCCTGCGCAAGCAGATCGACGCCGTCGTCCGCGACGTCGTGACCGCCGGGGTCGCGGCGGGCGAGTTCAGCGTCGACGACATCCCCGACACGACGCTCGCCCTGATGTCCATGGCCGTCGACGTCGCCCGCTGGTACGACCCGGAGATCAAGCGGACCCCCGAGGCGATCGGCGCCGCCTACGCCGACCTCGGCATCCGCCTCGTCACCGCCCGCTGAACGCGTCGTCGGCTGGGGCTGTTGTCGGGGCAGCGCTCAGCGGGCGCCGGATGCGGCTCGTCGTCGTTCCCACTGCTCCTTCGTGATCTCGAACCGAAAGCCGCCACGCTCCGCGCCCTCGACGCCCTGCATGTCCTCAGGCGTCGGGAGCGACTCGACGACGGTCATGCCGACCTTCGCCATGACCTTGTGCGAGAAGACGTTCGTGGCCATCGTTTCGCCCCAGACCGTGGTGACGCCGAGCTCCGAGAAGCCCTTGTCCACGAGCGCCTGCGCGCCTTCGGTGGCGTAGCCCCTGCCCCAGGCGTCCTGGCGCAACCGGTACCCGAGCTCGACCTCGTCGAGGGGCCCCGTTCGCTTCGGGCGCAGGTGGAACCAGCCGATGAAGTCGCCGGTCTCCTTCTCGAGGGCGGCGAACAGCCCGAACCGGCCGTCCCAACGCTCGTATGCGCTGAGCAGGCTCGGGATCACCTCGTCCCGAACGGCGGCCGGCGACAGGTCCGGCTGCCCACCCGTGAGGTACCGCATCACCGCCGGGTCGCTGTCGAGCTCGATCAACAGGTCGGCGTCGTCCGCGGTGAACTGCCGCAGCACGAGGCGCTTGCTCACGAGGTAGTCGCTCACGGCGCAAGCATGCCGAGGAATGCCCTCGCCACCAAACGATTTTCCCGGCAGCGACGGCTGCAGCCACGGTTGCCGAGCCGGTTGCCGGCGCTCAGCGGGCGCCCAGCGGCTCGACCTGCCGGACCAGCTCAGCGACGAGCTCGTAGGTGTCGTCGTCGGTGTTGTCGGCCAACCCCAGGATGGCCGTGTCGATCCCGGCTGCCGACAGCTGCCCGAACCGTTCGACCGTCTGGTCGACCGTGGCGTACGGCATCCCACCCGGCCCGCTCCCGGACCCGTCGCGGCTGAGGGCCACCCGGGCCAGCACGGTCTTGTCGATCTCGGCGTAGTCGCGCCCGACGTCCTCGCAGTGGCCCCGCAGCACGTCCAGCTTGCGCGGGATGCCCTCCGGCCCCAGTCCGTCGTCGAACAGGTTGCAGGCGTCGGCGTACTGGGCGACCAGCCGCAGCGTCTTCTTCTCGCCGCCGCCGCCGATCAGGATCGGCGGGTGCGGGCGGCTCACGCTCTGGGGGACGTTGAGCGGGCGCTCGAGCTGGTAGTGCTGCCCGGCATACGGGCTCTGGTCGCCCGCCCACATCTGCAGGCAGATCTGCAGCGTCTCCTCGAGTCGCTCGAAGCGTTCCTTCGTCGAGGGGTACGGCACACCGAGGCCGCGGTGCTCCTCCTCGTTCCAGGCGGCGCCGATCCCCAGCCAGGCCCGGCCGCCGGACAGGACGTCGAGGCTGGTGACGGTCTTGGCGAGGAGGCCGGGATGGCGGTAGGTCACGCCGGTCACCAGGGTGCCGAGCTGGATCCGGCTCGGTCTGCCCGGCGGCGAAGGCCAGCGCGGTGTAGCCCTCGACCATGTCGTGCTCGGGCGGCCCGATCATCGAGATCTGGAAGAAGTGGTCCATCACCCACAGGCTGGAGAGGCCTGCGGCCTCAGAGCTGCGGGCGATCCGGCCGAAGGTCGGGCCGATGCTGGCCGGGGCTCCCGGCCAGGAGAAGAAGGAGACCTGCTGTCCGAGGCGCATGGCCTCATCGTGCGCACAGGTGGCCGGCGTCCACAACACCCCTGGTGCACGACAGCGCGCGGCTCCCCCTCGGGGGCGCCGCGCGCTGTGGTGGAGCGGGTGCGAGTGCGGTCAGTCGCGGGTGAGCTTGCGGTAGGTCACCCGGTGCGGACGCGCGGCGTCGGCGCCGAGGCGCTCGACCTTGTTCTCCTCGTAGGACTCGAAGTTGCCCTCGAACCAGAACCACTTGCGGGGTTCTCGTCGTCGCCCTCGTAGGCCAGGATGTGCGTCGCGACCCGGTCGAGGAACCACCGGTCGTGGCTGATGACCACGGCGCAGCCGGGGAACTCCAGCAGCGCGTTCTCCAGCGAGCCGAGGGTCTCGACGTCGAGGTCGTTGGTGGGCTCGTCGAGCAGCAGCAGGTTGCCGCCCTGCTTGAGGGTCAGCGCGAGGTTGAGGCGGTTGCGCTCACCGCCGGACAGGACGCCGGCCGGCTTCTGCTGGTCCGGGCCCTTGAAGCCGAACTGCGACGACGTAGGCCCGCGACGGGATCTCGACCTGGCCGACCTTGATGTAGTCGAGGCCGTCGGACACGGTCTCCCAGACGTTCTTCTTCGGGTCCAGGCCGGCGCGGCTCTGGTCGACGTACGACGATCTTCACCGTCTCGCCGACCTTGACCTCGCCGTCGTCGGGCTCCTCGAGGCCGACGATCGTCTTGAAGAGCGTGGTCTTGCCGACGCCGTTGGGGCCGATGACGCCGACGATGCCGTTGCGCGGGCAGCGTGAAGGACAGGTCGTCGATGAGGACCCGGTCGCCGAAGCCCTTCCTCAGGTTGTTGACCTCGATGACCAGGTTGCCCAGGCGCGGGCCCGGCGGGATCTGGATCTCCTCGAAGTCGAGCTTGCGGGTGCGGTCGGCCTCGGCCGCCATCTCCTCGTAGCGGGCCAGCCGGGCCTTGCTCTTGGTCTGGCGGCCCTTGGCGTTGGAGCGCACCCACTCGAGCTCGGTCGCGAGGCGCTTGGCGAGCTTGGCGTCCTTCTTGCCCTGGACCTGGAGCCGCGCCTGCTTCTTCTCGAGGTAGGTCGAGTAGTTGCCCTCGTAGGGGTAGGCCCGGCCGCGGTCGAGCTCGAGGATCCACTGCGCGACGTTGTCCAGGAAGTACCGGTCGTGGGTGACGGCCAGCGACGGCACCGGCGTACGGACGCGAGGTGCTGCTCGAGCCACTGCACGCGACTCGGCGTCCAGGTGGTTGGTGGGCTCGTCGAGCAGCAGCAGGTCGGGCTTCTGCAGCAGCAGCTTGCACAGCGCGACGCGGCGGCGCTCGCCACCGGAGAGCACGGTGACGTCGGCGTCCGGCGGCGGGCAGCGCAGCGCGTCCATCGCCTGCTCGAGCTGGGAGTCGAGGTCCCAGGCGTCGGCGGCGTCGATGTCCTCCTGGAGCGTGCCCATCTCGGCCATCAGCGCGTCGAAGTCGGCGTCCGGCTCGGCCATCTCCTCGGCGATCTCGTTGTAGCGGTCGAGCTTGACCTTGATCTCGCCGACGCCCTCCTCGACGTTGCCGAGGACGGTCTTGGCCTCGTTGAGCTGCGGCTCCTGCATGAGGATGCCGACGGAGTAGCCCGGGCGTCAGCCGCGCGTCACCGTTGGACGGCTGGTCCAGCCCGGCCATGATCTTCAGCACGGTCGACTTGCCGGCGCCGTTGGGCCCGACGACGCCGATCTTGGCGCCCGGGATAGAACGACAGCGTGACGTCGTCGAGGATCACCTTGTCGCCGTGGGCCTTGCGGGCCTTCGACATGACGTAGATGAACTCCGCCATGGGGACAAGGCTAACGGCCACCGCCCCCACGCCCGAATCCGCCTGCCGCGCGCTCAGACCGCGGCGAGCTCCTGCTCGGCGCCACCCCGGGGCACCAGCCCCGTCGGCTGCGGCACCACCTCGTACTCGTCGTTCTCCGCGTCCAACCCACCACCGGACTCCAGCTCGGCGTGCACCGACTGGACTCGCCTCGTCGGAGAGCCGGTCGGTCTGGTCCACCTGCGCCCTGCTCACCTTCACCAGCTCGGTGGTTCCCCAGGTCAGGTCGTGCCCGACCGTGTAGGCGTCGATCTCCACCGAGGTGGCGGGGATGTTGTCGCTGCGCGTCCACTGGTTGACGCGCATCCGTCCGTAGACGAACACCGGGTCACCCTTCTTCAGCGAGTTGCCGACGTTGGCACCGAGGGCGCGGAAGGCCGTCACGTTGAAGAAGTTGGTCGGGCCGTCCTCGTACTCGCGCGTCTTGGGGTTGGGTCGGCGCACCGTGGACGCCAACCGGAACGCCGTGAACGGCACTCCGCCACCAGGTCGTCCTCGACTCCGGGTTGGCCACCAGTCGCCCGCCGACCGTCGTGTAGATCTCGTTCATGTCGTCCACCTCTCTGTGCGTCCGTCCCCCTCATGGGGTTGGGGCAAGAGTCGTCACGACGGGTCGGCGGCGGAAGGAACGACGATGGTGGCTGTGGACAACCGCTGCGCAGGCCGCAGGCTGTGGACGATGGCCGCAGGTAGGCAGCGGCGCGGTCGAGCGCCTCGCGGGTCGCGCGGTGGCGAGCCAGCACGGCCCTGACCGGTCTGGCGATCCGCTCTGATGTCGACCCCGGAAACCGCCTCCGTCAGGCGCACGACGGATGAGGTGTCCTCGGCGACGTGCGCCGATCCTGGCGATCCACCTGGCCACGGCGGCCAGGGCCAACCGAGGAGGACGCCGGCGAACATCAGCAACGGGTAGGGCACCGGCCCGAGGGTGGGCGTGTCGATGCGCGGCAGCGCGAGCCACCAGCAATACGTACTCGTCGAAGAACAGGACATAA